>CAZZWY010000104.1:0-9943 GCA_964657785.1 uncultured Acetobacteraceae bacterium | reverse complement strand
GGCGCGGCCGACGCCGACCGACTCGACACGGCCCGCGAACCGATACAGGGCGATGAATCCGAACGGAAGGAAGAACAGGATGTCGCTCAGGACGCGCGCCGACGGAATGCCGACATAGCCCAGTTCGCGGACAAGCAGGAACGTCAGTCCGATCATCAGGACGTTGCCGAGCGTGCCGATCGCCGAAGGCCAGGCGAGACGCTGGAACGACTCGACCGCACGGCCGTTCAGCATGAACATCGAAGTGAAGGGTATCGACAGCGCCAATACCCGAAGGCAGTCCGCCGCAATGTGCACATTCTCTTCGCCGAAGGCGCCGCGCTGGAACATCGACGCGATGATTTCCCGGGGCAGGAAGAACATCAGCGCAGCGACCGGGAATGCGAAGTAGAGGATGAGTTGCAGGAGCTGGTTGTGCCGTCGTGTCAGGCGGTCGCGATCGTCACGGGCCTGTGCCTCCGCGAACTGGGTACGGGCGATCTCGAGGACCGGATTGAGCACGACGGCGATCGGCAGTGCGAAGATGCGCTGGGCATAGGCGATCGAGGTCAGCACCCCCGCCCCGAGCCCGGTGGCCACATAGTCGAAATAGAAGGTCGCGAGGTTGGTGATGACGTTCGCAGACCAGTACGGCGTCGAAATTCGGACGAACTGTCCGAGGGCAGCGTTACGGCGCAGGCGCAGCGGAACCGCGAAACCCTGCCGGCCGAGCACGACGTAGAGCATGAGGCCGAGCACGAGGACCTTCGATCCGAGCAGCGCGAACGACATCGCCTCCTCGCCGAGCGGGGTTGCCCACACCGCGAGCACGCCGATCAGAAGGAGCGGTTGGAACAAGGCGCCGACCGCGGCAGAGGAATACTGGCTGAGCGCCAGGGCAATGACACGAAAGTATTCGCCGACGACCGAGACGACGAAGATTAGCGAGAAATGAACCAGCACCGGCCGCTGCATTGCGATCTGGGCTTCGCCGAATCGCGACACCACGGAAAAAAACGGGGCGTACAAGAGCCTGCTGGCAATCGCGACCGGAACGGCGACCAAGAGGAGGACCACCAGCAGCGTCCCGGCGAAATCACTCGCTGCTCGGTCACCGTCGCGCACCCGGACGTTGACGAAGACTGGAAGGAACACCGTCGCGAAGATGCTGCCCACGACCCCGGTTGCGATCGTCGTCAGCGACAGCAGGAAGAAATAGGCATCGCTGCCCGGGCTTCCGCCGAAGCGTCGGGCGACGAGTGTCAGCGAGAGATAGGTGGAGATCGCTCCGACCGCCGAGATCAACACGTTGCGCACCCCCGCCGAGCGCAGCGAGTCCCGAGACCGCGATGCAACCAGCTCAGCCATGGACAGGTGCCGTCGAGAAGGCCCGAACGTTCGCGATGAAGGCATCGTAGACGCGGTGCGGCGCCAAGACGTCGGTCACGAAGCGTCGTCCCGCCTCGGCGATCGCTTCGAGCGCTTCGCGCTGCGCCGCCTGCTGGAAGTGCCGGGCGGTGGCGACCAGCCCGGCGAGGGTGCCGTCGTAAGCGACATAGTGGACACCGGCGACAAGCCCGAGTTCGGCGTACATCGGACCTTCGACGCCCAGATACGCACAGCCGCACGACATGCCCTCGACGAATCCGATCGCCGGAAGGTCGCAAATCTCTTCGGGCACGACGAACATCGTGTAGCTGTTGTAGATCGAGACGATGTCCTTCTTGTAGTACGGCGCCTGCGGGTGGCGGCGGCGAAGCCAGTCGCCGACACGCCTGATGAGCGAGCGCCTGGCCGCCGGTGGTGCCGAGCGGCTCGCGTCGAGGTCCGAGATGAAACTGTCGACCTGGTCGCCGATCGCCGCCGCGTTCTCGTAGATTGCCCGTCGCAGCGGCTGCAGTTCGTCACCGCCGTAAAACCCGATGAACTCGCGCCCGCGCATACGGTAGGTGATCGACCCGGTCGCCACGGCCTTGCTGATCCTGGCCTCGAAGGGCGCGGTGCGGACAAAGCGGGACGCCGCCACGTAGGGAAGCGTCTTGAATGCAGCGTCGACTCCGCCGAAATACTTCCCGAAGAACGCAGAGTGACGCGCCAGGTCGTTTTCGGCGACGAGCAATTGCGGCCGGAGCCGGGCGAGATTGCTGGCACCAGTCGTCGGGCAATAAGCGAAGTGGGTGAGGTGAACGACTTTCGCGAGCGCCGTCTCGGCGAGGTGAGCCGCCAATCGCGCGCCGCCCTCCGCGTGCCGTTCGTCCTCGTGCGTGAGGTTGCCGTAGTGCATGAGCAGCAGCGCGTCGCTTCCGCGCAGCCCCGCTCTGCGAAAGACAAAGCCGACACGTCGGAGCGGGATGCGGTTGAGCAGGCACCACAGCAGTAGCTCGACCGGCTCGCCCAGGAACTTGATCCAGGCCTTCGCACCGCCCGACGGTGCGACCAGCGCCGTCGTGAAGCGGATCGCCACCCCCGACGCGAGAAGATGGTCGAGCAGCGGGCCGTACTTGTTGGGCAGCCGCTGGTCGCGAAGGATGTTGCGGACCGGGTTTCGGAACCAGATATTCGCGTGCGGGCGGTAGATGGCAAGGCGAAGCGGCGCTTCCCCGCGCACGGACCGAACGATGGACGACATCCGTCAGGCCAGCGGCTCGACGGAGTAGGTCGCCGTCATCGTCCGCTGCTCGCCTGGCTGCAGCACGAATGCGTCGTCGAGCGCATTGGCCGTCTCGACGCAGACCATGTGCCGCCAGGCCTCCGGGCCGAGGTCCGCCATCCGGCTTGCGAAATCGCGGCCGGGATTCCAGATCGCCGTCGACTGGCTGCCCGACTTCTCGACGCGGATGCGGCGCCCGAGACCGGGGTCGAGGATGTCGCATGCGTGGGTGGTGCCGACGAAGAGCCGCGCCGTTTCCCCGGTGAAGGCGACGGGGCCGGCTTGCGTTCGGACCCGGTTGCCGGCGGTCAGGTCGCGATAGCTGCAGCCATCGAGGCCTTCGACCTGAACCCGCGAGACGTCGTCGACGGCGAAGTAGGTGTGCAACCCCTCGCTGCAGCGCCGTTCGACGCTGCCTACGTTTTTTGTCGTCAGCGCGAGGGAAAGGGATTGGCCGATGCGCACCGTTTGCGACAGGCGCAGGCCGCTGCCGACGTCCTCCTCGGTCGCTCCGGCAGGTACCTCGGAAGCGGGCAGCGTCAGCGCCAGTTCGACCGCGCCGTCCGCCAGCAGGTACAGCCGGTCGATCCGCCAGTGGGCGAGCCGCGCCAGTCCATGGGCGGGTAACGAGGTCGACGCCGGATGGGCGCCGAACCAGGGCCAGCAGACCGGCACCCCGCCACGGATCGCCTTGGACCCGTCCAGCGAGGCGAGCGGCGAAGTCCAGAGCACCTCGCGATCGGCATGCGTCGGCTTCCAGTGAAGCACCTGGCCGCCGAATAGGCTGATCCTGGCATCGGCGTGCGCCGTCCTGATCTCGAAAATGGCGGCGCCGTGGTCGCCAAGAAATTCGACTGTCAGCGGTTTCTCGTCCTGGAGCAAGGTGTTCGTCATCCGGCGATGACCCTCGCCTCGGGGTTCAAGGTCTCGATCTGCCGCACGATCTCCTGCTGGTAAGGCGACGGTGGCACCACCACTGCCACAGGCCCCCGCCCGATCAATTCGTCGAACGAGTGCACTTGGGCGTTGGTGCCGTAAAGCCGCTTCCCGTGCTTCGCCGGTGCGTTGTCGAGAACGCCCGTGCAGCGCCGGTTCACCAATGCACTGCAGGCGATCAGATACTGCGAAAGATGGCTCGCACCGGTCAGGTAGACCGCACTCTCGCCCACGCCCAATGCGGCTTCGAAGGCGACGATCTGCGCGTTGACCTGGGCCTGCCAGGGCAATGCCGACCGCTCCCAAAGCGAGGCGTCGGCATCGATGGCGCTCGCGGGGAGGCGGGCCGAGAACTCGAAGAAGGCGGAGTGGTCCGAGAAATTGGCACGCCGAAGTCCAAGCTTGAACTTGGAGGCGAGCCATGACATCTGGCGCTGCACCGGATAGGTGACGTGCTCCAGACTAAAGGCGTTCCAGTAGGTTCGGCCGATCCAGGCCTTGAAGTCCGGGATGCTGAGATAGATGCTTCCGCTGTCGCTTACGCAATCGACGAGATTTTCGAAGAAGTCGCCCAATCGCGGCGCGTGTTCGAGCACGTGCGAAGCGATCACGGCATCGAAGCGTTGCCCGCGAAGTTCGGCATGCGGGAAATAGCCCGAGTGGTAGGTCTCGCCAGGACGCAGCGGAAATGGCGGCTCGGCCATGAAGTCGACAAAGGTCGCCGATTGCATGCCGGCAGAAGCCGAATTCAGTCCCCGTGCCATGGGCGTGCTCGAGGGTCCGATCTCGAGCAGGCGGGCCCCCGCGGGCAACGCTTCTCCGATGAAGCCGGTGAAAGCGTGGAAATGGTCGGCCCAAATCTTGCCAACCGCATGCGAGTGAATCTCTGAATACATCTCGCCGCTGATCTCGTGGTCATGCTGCACGAGACCGCAGTCTGGGCACTCGCCGATGTTGAAGTCGACAGTGCGGTCGAGCGAGGCCGGCTTGTCAGTGACGCCGAGGATGTAGGGCACCGCTTTGAAGGATATCGCTTCGCCGCCGGTGTCGGCGCCACAGAGCGAGCACTTCCAGGCCGGAGCCGCCTGCATGCGTTCAATCTTCATTCGAGTTCGGATCGTGGCACTGGCACAAGGCGCTTCAGCATCGACTTGCCGAGCGCATAGAGCATCAGGCTGTAAGGATGGTGGTGCAACGCCGCGATGTTGAGATAGATCAGCGCCGTCAGCAGGAAGACCTTCCGAGCGTCATAGCCGTTTCGCTCCAGCCAGGGCTCGAACGCACGCTCGCACTCGACCAGAATCTGACGGCGATGCAGATCGAACTCGATCGCGTCGCTCGTCCATCGCGCGGAATAGAGGTCGCGCGCGATCAGGCCATGACTCACGATCAGGCCGTGCAGCAATTTAGCAAGGTCGTAGTACACATCGCCGACGGCCAGATCGCCCGCGAAGTCCTGTCGCCAGTCGAGGAACGTGAAGCGTTCAGTCGAGGCGTCCCACAGGATGTTCTCGAAATGGAAATCGCCGTGGAAGCGACCGGGCTTGCCGTCTGCCAGCCACTGCCAGTCGACGGTGTCGAGCAGCGAACGGAGCGTCGGCATCGGCACGCCGTTGATCGGCTCGGTGCCGTCGGTGCGGCCGAAGGTGTCGTAGAAGAGCTGCACTCGCTCGAGCGTCTTGTCGCGGTAGAACTTGAGGCACGACGCACGGAAGTCGACCGTTGCCTCCGGCGACAGGTTCACGGGTTGCCAGAAGCCTGTGCAATGGTCGAGCAACCTTTCGAAGAGGGGCAGGTTGACGGAGTCGGAAAGCACCTCGCCGCGGACCTTCCCGTAGCGGTACATGTGGGTCGTGCTGCCGGTGACGGTCGGTACGTAGCCAGCGAGTTGTGCCACCCGGCGGACCCGGTTCGCGATGAATTTCCGGTCGTCGGAAAACTTCACAACCTGGTCGCCAACGAACCAGATCGCCTCGTTCGCTTTCTCGAGGATATTCGGCGCGCCGGGTTCGACATAGGCCTCGCGCGTGCGGGCAAGCGCCGCCGGGTTGCCGGTGTCGTGCCAGGTGAACTCGTGCACCCGCACGGGGGCCGACGCCAGCAGGGCGCGCAGGCCGTGCGCCTCGCCGACGTCGATCGCTTGCGCGCCGCCCGTCTCCATCGCGTGCCAGAACGCCGCCGGGTCGTGGATGCCGGCAAGACCGATGTAGGCGAGCTCGCCCGGCACCGCCGCCTTCTCTCGAACCTCGCTCACGTGGCCGTCGGTCAAAGCGAGCGTGCGGTAGGCACGGGCATCGGCGACGCGCGCGCCGCCCATCCACGTTTCGTCGGGGGGCGGGATCGCCTCCTCGACAAGGGTGTCGCACGAGATGAAGACGAAGGGCTGTTGCAGGTGCTCGCGACAGGCCAGCAGGCTCAGGCCGAGGCCCGAACCGGGGCCTTCGAACGGTTCGACAGTGACGAACTCGAACCGCCGGTCGGGATATGCGAGTTCGACGAACTCGCGGACCAGGGCGCCCTTGTGGCCGAGCGCCAGCACGAATTCGGCGTCGGCCGGGAATTGCTCGATCAGGTGCGAGAGCGTCGGTCGGTTGGCGATTGCGACCAGCGACTTGTTGACGAACTGCGTCAGGCCGCCGAGTCGCGAGCCGGTGCCAGCCGTCGGTATGCAGACCCGGTAGCTCACTGGCCGCGCCCGTTCGAAAGCGTGCGGCCGGGCCGGCCGGGGCATCGGCGGGCTCGCCTCACTGCGGCGCGCGCTGGTAATCGTCGACGAGGCGCACCACGTCTTCCATCTCCGGCGTGCTCGCCTCGAGGTAGACGCTGTCCTCGACGCCCTCCATCCGGTGCACGACACCCGGCGTCAGCGTGATGGTCTCGCCAGGACCGAAGACCCTGGAATCGAGCTCATCCTTCGATGCACCGGTGTAGATGCGCAGTGCGCCACTCAACACGTAGATCGTCTCGCACTTGATGTTGTGGTACTGCAGGCTGCAACGGTGGCCTTTCCACATCGTCAGCTTCTTCATCATGTAGCGATCGTTGATCTCGATCACTTCCTCGCGGCCCCAGGGCTTTTCGATGACTTGCACGGCGATCTCCTCAAACCTTGTATTGGGCGAACTCGGGGTGGAACTCGAAGAACTTGTCGTAGAAGCCCTTGACGTATTGCTGCATCGACCAACGGCTGTTGAAGCCGTACTTCGCGCGGAGCCACTTCGTTCCCTCTTCGACGTAGAGGCGAAGATTTTCCTCGTATCGCTCGGTCTTGATCAGGTCCGCCTGGTTGATCAGGTACGACTCGTTTTCGTTGGCCCAGACGTCGGCCGTGATCGCCGCAGCCCAGTCGTTCGCGTAGCCCTTGGCGATGAGTTCCGACTCCGCGAGGTAGCCACGGAAGTTCGTGCCGTCGAAGAGGAACCCCATCGAGTCGGGCGCATCGGTGTTCATTACCGACTCCACGAATTCACGTCGGAGCAGTAACGCGTTGTTGTGGATGAACCAGAAATACCGCGTCTTCTGGCGTTCGAGCAGCAGCCGCTCGCCCCAGCGCTGCGAGCAAGGCGAGAGAATCCCCAGCCGCGGATGGGCCGCCATAATCTCGAGCAGCGGGGCGACGGAAGGCCGCTCCTGCAACTCGGTGTCGTTGGTCAGCAGGAAGAATGCGTCGTAGTCGCGAAACCGGTTCTCCTTCCAGAGCTGGCCGAGCGCATGGTTCATGCCGCGGCAATAGCGCAGACCGTGCTCGCGCGCTTCTGGCCAGTCGGCGTGCCACGTGACGTGGCGCGAGAGCTTCTCGGGGTCCGAGCCGGCTTCCAGCACGAAGATGTCGCTCGCATCGCCGTCGTGGCGGGCAAGGTGCTCGTACAGCTTGTCCGTGACCTTCGGCAGGTTGCGGTTCAGGATGATCGTTGCGGCCTTCTTCATCGTCAGTGCCTCGTGAGCCGGAAGCCCGCCATGTAGCGGAAGATGCTTTCCTTGACCGCGGTCTTGAGGTGTCCTTCGAGGTCGATGCCCTTCTTCGCGAGCACCGAGGCGGCCGATCGTTTCAGCTCGATGCAATCGGGCTTCGCGAACACGTAGTGCCCGGCAATGACCGCACGGTCCCGGTCGGTCGCCCGGGTGTCGTCGAGCATCCACTTCTCCCACTTGCGCGAGTCATGGGCAAGCTTGATGAACCGATCTGCATGAGACTGCAGCCCATTACCTTCGAGCACGGCAAGCAGCGCGCGAGTTTCCGCCACCCCGAATTCCGGCGCGACGTTCGCTGCATGGATGCCGAGCCGCGGATGCCATTGCAACGCCTCGTTCGACAGGTAGTCGGTGTTGTGCTCCTTCATCAGGATGCCGTAGCGGTCGCAGATTTCAATCATCTTCGGAATCTGGATTTCGGCCGGCAGTTCGTTCGAGACCCGCAGTGGCGTGTCGAACGAGCCGACATTGCGCGTTTCCATTACGCGCGTGCCGGTCTGAATCACGACGAAGGATGGCTTCGGAAGCTTGTTCGCCGAGCAGAACTTCATGATCGCATTGAGCGTGTAGTCGAGCTCTTCTTGCGTGTTCGTGCTGCCGCTTTGTTCCTCGGTTCCGACCTCGAAGATCACTTCGCGGCCGAGCCGCTGTGCCTGCGTCCAGCAGTGGTCGTAGAGCTCGAAAACGCGGTCGAGCACTTCGTCGACGCTTGGCTCGCCGTGAATGTCGATGCTCGGATCGATGTGCAGCACCTGAAACCCGGCCTCGAGGTCGGCGCGGTAGGACGCTTTCGCCGATTCCATCGCCCGTCGCAGGCTGAAGCCTTCGCCCACCTCTTTTGTGCTTTGCCAAGGACCACCGTGATCGCGCGCAAGGATCACCTTGCCCTTCTTGTCGTTGTCGATGACGTAGTTCGCGAACTGCTCGGTGGTCCAGTTGTTGACATAGCCACCGCCGAATTCGGCCGAATCGATCTGGCGACGGCTCGCAATCAGCAGCAACGGCGCCTCATGCTCGTCGGCCAGTTCGATCGCTGCGTCGACGCAGTTGACGCTCATCGGGCCGATCCCGAGGAGCGTGCAGCGCCGGCGCGTCATGAAGGAAGTCAGTCGCTGGTGGATCATGCGGTCCATTCTCCGGATAGCTTGTGTTGGGCGCTGGGCAGGCGGGACGGGTCGAAGGCGACGAAGAAGGTCTCGAGGATGTGCAGGCACGCTTCGGCCACTGCGCGGTCGCCGCCGGCGCGTTCGGTGACGTGGCGGGCATGCTGCTTCGCGAGCCGGTCGGCGTTGGACGGCGCGATGCTGTAGCCCACTTCGCGCATCACGTAGTGATCGAAAATGCCATCGCCCATGTAGATGACGTCCTCGAGGGCGTACCGCTCGCGGATCCAGTCGACGCGCCGGATAGTGCTCACGAGGTCGAGCGGGAACTTCATGTCGTCGACGATCCGTTTCTTCGAAATCTCGAAGCCCCGCTTGTCCCCGGTGACGAAGCGGATTTCAAGGTTGCCCATCAGCAGCGACAGGCCGTCGTTGTCGTCGGGGCCGAAGATCTTGAGCGCCTTACCTTCGGTCGAGTAGAGGAAGTGACCGGTTGTCATCACGCCGTCGACGTCGAGAATGAAGCACTTGGGCGCGAGGTTTGTTGTATTCATCGACTGACGGATTTGCCACCCTGGAAGAGGGTCATGTGGAGGCGGCCGGTTGCGGCGCCTCGCGGGGCGCTCCGTTTTACCTTTCGTTCAGCAATGCAGCACGCAATGATTGTCGTCAGGCGCAGGGAGGTCCTTTGCGGTCGCAAGGGGTACGGCGCTTACGCCAGTAACGCCGCATGAAGGCACCCTGGCGCGACAGTAAAGGCCGGTCCGGAGGGGCATTGCGCCGCCATTCATTCGGCGACGGCGACGGCGGCGGCTTCGGTGCAGTCGCGAACAGCCCCCTGCATTCGTCGCAACACGCAGCCCCTACCCCGGTCGGGGGCGGAGTATAGCTGTGCATCATTTCCGCGCTGATACAACCCTTCGTGCCGCTCGATCAGCCGGTCGCTGGCCAATGTCTCCCTTCCTCCAGCGCGGCTCCGGCCAGTCACCCGCGTCCTCCGTAAGGGAAAAGCGATAATCCGAGGATGAGTGATTTGCAAATCGACGGCGGCATCGCCCTGGCTCCTCAACTGGACGATACTGCGGCCAGCCTGACGGCGACCGCCCCCGCCACCCTCCGCTTCGACTCCGTCGGCCTCTCCGAGAGCCTCCAGCGCGCCGTCGCCGCCCAAGGCTACACCACGATGACGCCGATCCAGGCGAAGGCGATCCCGATCGTCCTCGCGGGCCGCGACGTGATGGGCGCGGCGCAGACCGGCACCGGAAAGACGGCCGCCTTCTCGCTGCCGCTGCTGCACAAGATG
>CAZZWY010000103.1:0-10024 GCA_964657785.1 uncultured Acetobacteraceae bacterium | reverse complement strand
GGCGATCGCGACCAGCGGCGCGCCGGGCACGGGGCGCACCACCGCACGACACGCACCGAGGATCGCGCCCGCCGCCTGGCTCAGGATCGAGCGGCAGATGCTGTTCAGGCCGTAGAGGCCACCGGCCCAGAGGATCATCATCAGGTCGGGGGCGAGCCGCTCGGGCGGGATCAGGTGCGAAAAGGCCACGGTCGACACCAGGAACTTCGGCATCCCGAGCGGCAGCGCCGCGGTCACGTCGAGCGCGAGGTCGGTGCCCATGGTGCCGCCGAGCGCCAGCACGCCGTCGACCTGGCCGCGTGCATAGAGGTCGAGCACGGCGGCCACCGCCCCGTCGGCCATCTTCGTCATCGCGAGGTTCTCGTCACCGAGCGCGACGATGGCGTCGAGGGTGGTGCCTGCCGCCGTCGCGACCTCGGTGTTGCGGACCTCGGGCGGGAACGGCGGCTCGCCGAGGACACCGACGTCCATCACCATCACCCGGCCGCCGCCGGATTCGATGCACTCCTTCATGAAAAGCATCTCGTCGGCCTTGGTGTCGCAGGTGCCGATCAGGAGGATCCGGGGTGACGCGGTCATGTTGCCTGTCCCTCCCACAGCGCTTCCATCACTTGGCCCGACTCGGGCAGCGTCATGCCGCCGTCGACAACCAGCGTCTGGCCGGTGATCCAGCGGGCTTCGGTGCTCGCGAGGTAGACCATGGCCCAGGCGATGTCGTCGGGCTCGCCGGCGACGCCGAGCGGGATGTAGCGCACCAGGCGCTCCTTCACGTCGGGCTGGCTGAGTCGACCCCTCGGCTTCGCGACGAAACCCGGTTCGACGCCGTTGACGGTGATGCGGTGGCGGGCGAGTTCGAGCGCGGCCGCCTTGATGAAGCCGTTGACCCCCGCCTTGGCGGCGGCATAGTGGGCCGCATCGACCATGGCGACACGCGGGCCAGTGACCGAGGAGGTGATCAGGATGCGCCCCCCGCGTTCCTTCAGCGCGGGCAGCGCCGCCTGCGTCAGCCAGAAGCAGGACTTGAGGTTCAGGGCCAGCGTCTGCTCCAGGGTGTCCTCGGTGAGCTCCTCCAGCGATTGCCAGGGACAGCCGCCGGCGTTGTGCACGACGATGTCGAGGCGTCCGAACGCGGCGACGGCGTCGGCGACGACCTTCCGGCAGCCGTCGGAATCGGCCTGAAACGAAGTGGCGATCGCGTCCAGGCCGCGATCCCGCAATCCCTGGGCGACTTCCTCGGCGGCGCCGACCGAACGGTTCGCGAGCACGACCCGCGCGCCACCTTCGGCCAGCCGGGTGGCGACCGCGGCGCCGATGCCGCGCCCGGCGCCGGAGACGAGCGCCACCCGGTCATCGAAGCGGAACGGTGCCGTCATCGCGTGCTCCTCGCGGCGTCGCACGCGCCGACCAGGTCGCGACAGAAATCTCCCAGCACCGTGATGTAGCGGTCGCCATCCGCCTCGACCGATGCCGGACATATCAGCAGCATGCTGTGGAACGGCGTGATCAGCACGCCGCGATTCATGAAGTACACATGCAGCAGCGATTCGAGCACGCCGTCGCGGCCCTTCCTGACGTCGCTGGCGTTCTGCGGCGCCTCGGGCGCGTACATCGTCTCCAGGCGGGCGCCGACCTGGGCGACGAACCACGGCAGCCGGTGGGCTTCGATCACCTGGCGGGCACGCACCGCCAGCGCCCGCGCCAGCTCGATCATCCGGTCGAAGGCCGCTGCGGTGAGCACCTGGTCGAGCACCACCCGCACGGCGGCCACCTGCAGGGCGCTGCCGGCCAGGGTGCCGCCGAAGCCGAGGTGCGCGCTCTGCCGAACCGCCGTCGGATTGACCTTGGGCACGGCTGCCCACATCCTTTCGGCGACCGCAGCGCTGATGCCGTACAAGCCTACCGGAATGCCGCCGCCGACGGCCTTGCCGACGACGAAGAAGTCGGGTTGCAGGCCGTGCCGGCCGGTGTAGCCGCCGGGCCCGCTCGAGAAGGTGTGCGTCTCGTCGAGGACCAGCAGGGTGCCGGTCTCACGTGTGATCCGGCGCAGCGCGTCGAGGTAGCCGGGCTTTGGCTCGATCATCCCGTAATTGGTCATGAACGGCTCGGCCAGGATGCACGCCACGTCGCCCGGCGCCAACGCAGCGGACAGCGCCGCTTCGTCGTTGAATTCGATGACCCGGGAGATTCGTACATGGTCGACGGCATTCGGGTGGATGCCGTTGCGCATCTCGACCCGGCCGTCGGCGTCGAGCGCGACATGCGCCTCTTCGACCGACCCGTGGTAGCAGCCGTTGAAGACCAGCACCTTCTCCCGGCCGGTCACCATGCGCGACATCCGGATCACGGCGCGGTTGGCATCGCTCGCCGAGGTGGTGAAGCCCCAGTACGGCAAGCCGAAGCGACGCGTCAGCTCGGCGCCCACCCACGCTGCATCCGCCGTCGGCAGCATCATCGTCGTGCCCTTGGCGAGCTGCGCCGCCACGCCTTCGGTGATCGCAGCATTGCCGTGACCGCACATGCCACCGGTGTCGCCGAGACAGAAGTCGACGTAATCGAGCCCGTCGACGCAACGCAGCCGCGTGCCGTGCGCTGCCTCGACCGCGAGCGGGTAGCCGCCGGCCCAGCGGCGCATCCAGTGCGAGGGCGCACCGTAGAGGTAGTGCTGCTGCCCGGTCTCGAACGATTGCCGCGACCGCGGGTGGCGCAAGGCGAAAAGGGCTTGCTCCCGATCGAGCATCGACTGCACGGCGGCGGAATCCAGCTTGATCACGGGTGGGCTCCTCGAAAAATGGTCACGCTTCGAACGCGGCGAAGGCCGCGTCGAGCGCGTCGCACAGCACGTCGATCTCGCTGCGGTCGATGGTCAGCGCGGGCGACAGGATGATGTTCGGGCCGGAGGTGCGCACCATCGCGCCGAGCCGGTAGGCCTCCCGGGCGACCGCCGACACCTCCTTCGCGCCGCGGGCGAACGACGCCTTGGTTTTCTTGTCCGCGACCATTTCGATGCAGACCATCAGCCCGACACCACGAACGTCGCCGACGAGCCGCGAGCGCTGGCCGAGTGCCTGCAGGCGCTCTATCAGATAAGCCCCCTGGCGGCCGGCATTGCCGACCACGTCTTCCTTTTCCAGCACGTCGAGCGTCGCGAGTGCGGCCGCGGCCGCGACCGGGTGGCCGCTGTAGGTATAGCCGTGGGCGACGGCACCGGCGCCGGCATCGGCGTTGTGGAAAACCTCGGCGACCTTGCGCGAGATCGCCGTCGCGCCCAGCGGCACGTATCCCGACGAAATGCCCTTGGCCAGGCACCACATGTCGGCCTGAACGCCCCAGAGCCGTGTCCCGAACAGATGGCCGGTGCGGCCGAAGCCGGTCACGACCTCGTCGGAGATCAACAGCACGCCGTGCTTGTCGCACACCTTGCGGATCAGCGGCCAGTAGTTGGCCGGCGGCACGATCACACCGCCCGACCCCTGGATCGGCTCGGCGATGAAGGCGGCGACAGTATCGGGGCCCTGAAAGGTGATTTCGCGGTCGAGCAGGTCGGCGCAGATCTCCGCCAGCCGGACCGGATCGTCGGTGTAGGGGTTGCGGTAGACCCAGGGCGTGTCGACATGAAAGCAGCCCGGCAGCAGCGGCTCGTAGGCCCGACGGAAATTGGTGTTGCCGTTGACGCTCATGCCGCCGAAATGAACGCCGTGGTAGCCCTGACGCAGCGAGATGTATTTCGTGCGGTCGCCCTGGCCCCGCAGCTTCCAGTACTGCCGTGCGAGCTTGAGCGCGCCCTCGACCGCGTCGGAGCCGCCGTTGCTGAAGAACACCGACGCCACGCCGTCGGGCTCCATCAGCTTGACGAGTCGCGTCGAGAGTTCGATGGCGCGCGGGTGGGTGGTGCCCCGGAAGGTGTTGTAGAAGGCGAGCTCGTCGAGTTGCCCGACGATCGCGTCGCGGATCTCGGTGCGGCCGAATCCGAGGTTGGCGCTCCAGAGGCCGCCGACGCCGTCGATCATCTTGTGGCCGTCGATGTCCCAGATCCAGCTGCCCTCGCCTCGCGCGATGATGTCGGGTGGCGTCGCCTGCATGCTCTTCGGGTGCGCCATCGGATGCCACAGGTATCTGGCATTCGCCTCTTTCAGCTCGCTGACCGACATCTTGTTCATACGATTTCCGCCAGGGGCAGTTGAAGGCGCGCGGCCACCGCGGCGATGTTGCCGTCGACGTCGCGCAGATCGAAGTACTGGGTCTGCAGACGCGCCTTGACGCCGCCCGCGATGTTGCGGAACTGGTCGTCGACGAACAGGATCTCCTCGGGCGCGAGCCGCATCCCTGCGATCGCCAGCGCATAGGCGCGCGGGTCGGGCTTCAGGATCTGGTTGTGGGTGGCGTCCACAATCATCTCCATCTGTTGCAGGATGTCCATGCGCTCGAGGAAGGGCCGGCCATAGAACAGTTCGAGCTCGTTGGTCAGGATGCCGACCCTGATCTTGCGCCCGCGCGCCGCCTCGATCAGGCGCTTCATGGCCGGCCGCACCACCGCGTTCGGGTCGACCTGGCGAATGCGGGTCAGCATCGCGAGCATGTCCCATCCCGGCTCGCCGACCGATTCGCCCAGCTCCCGGGCGCGGATGGCCCAGTAGTCGCGCTCGCTGAGCTCGTCGCGCTGCATGGCCTGCCAGAGCGCATCGGTCTCGGGCCGGATCGGGCCGAGCCAGGTGAGGCTTCCCGGCACTAGGCCGAGCTCCGCTTCGGTCTCGCAATGGCGCTCGAAGACCGACACGCTGATGACGCTGCCGAAGTCGAGCAGCAGGCCTTTCGGGGTCGTGGAATTCGGCGTTGGGCGGGTGGGTATGGGCATGGTGGCTCGTCGTTCAGGCCGCGACGCTGACGAACTTCAGCTCGGTGTACCCCAGCAAGCCCTCGAGCCCGCTCTCGTGCCCGATACCGCTCTCCTTGATGCCGCCGAATGGCGTCTCGGGCTGCGAGACGCCGAAATGGTTGATGCCGACCATGCCGGCCTGCAGCTCGGTCGCGAGCCGGTGCGAGACCACCAGATCGCGCGTGAATCCGTAGGCGGCGAGGCCGAAGGGCAAGGCGTTGGCGCGGGCGATGGCGTCGCCCAGGTCATCGAACACGTCGAGCAATGCGATCGGGCCGAACGGCTCCTGGTATTGAACCCGCGAGGTCATCGGCGCGTGTTCCAGCACGGTCGGCGCATAGAACCAGCCGGCGCGCGGCAGGCGCTTGCCGCCGCAGAGCAATCGAGCGCCCTGGTCGATGGCATCGTCGACGAACGACTGCATCTCGCCGAGCCGCCGCTCATGGATCAGCGGCCCGTACTGCGTGCCGTCGTCGAGCCCGGCCCCGACCTTCAGCGCCTGCGTGCCGGCGACGAACACGTCTCTGAACGATGCGTATTGCGAGCGGTGGACGAGAAACCGGATCGGCGACGCACACACCTGCCCGGCATTGCGGAACTTGGCGGGAACCGCGAGCCGGGCGACGGCCGCGCCATCGGCGTCGGCGCAGACGACCACCGGCGCATGGCCACCCAGCTCGGCCGTGTAGCGCTTCATGTGGCGCGCCGCCTGCTCGCCGAGCAGCTTGCCCACCGGCACCGAGCCGGTGAACGAAATCTTCGCGATCGAGGGGCTCGCGATCAACGCCTGCGAGATCTGCGCCGGATCGCCCGCCACGACGTTGAGCACCCCGGCGGGCAGCCCGGCATCGACGAAGGCGCGCGCGAGCTCCAGGCAGCTGGCCGCCACCTGCTCGTCCGGCTTGATGATGACGCTGCAGCCCGCCGCCAGCGCGCCGCCGATCTTTCGCGACGGCAGGTTGACCGGAAAGTTCCACGGCGTGAAGGCCGCGACGGCGCCCACCGGCACACGCATCACCGTCTGGCTGAGCACGTTGGGAAGACGGGGCGGAATGCCGCGACTCGCCAGCCGCTTGCCCTCCTCGGCCAGGAAATCGATGATGTCGGCCGACAAGACGACTTCCCGGTGCGCCTCGGCCAGGGGCTTGCCCTGCTCGAGGGTCAGGATGCGGGCGATCTGCGCGGTGCGTTCGCGCAGCAAGTTCGTCGCCCGGGTGATGATGCGGAAGCGCTCCAGCGGCAGAGTCCTGGACCAGACGGCGAAGCCCCGCACCGCTGCCGCTTGGGCAGCAGCCAATTCTTCCGGGCCGGCGACCGGCAATTCGCCGAGCAGGCAGCCGTCCGCGGGATTCAGCACCGTCCGGGTGCCGGACGAAGTCCTGGCAATCCACAGGCCGTCGATCAGCAAACGCAGCGCCGGATACGTCATGATGAAATCGATCTTCGCGCCAACTCGTTTCATTGTCAACAATTTTTTATGGAGCCGAACGTCTCGCACCCCGGCAGGTGTTTCGGGGCGCGCTCCCGCACAATCGAACAAAGTCGATCAGGAGCCTGGAGATGGGGACCGTTCTGAAAACCAAGGCCACCGAGGCCGCCGCGCGCAAGAAGCCGGCGGCGACACCGCAGCGGCTGCCGGTCAAGCGACCCGGGCTCGGCCCGGGCGGCAAGCTCGAGAATTTCATCCCTTACAAGCTGTCGGTCGTCGCGAACCGGGTGTCGCAATCGATCGGGCGCCTGTTCGAGACCCAGTTCAACATCCAGATTCCGGAGTGGCGCATCCTGATGGCGCTCTACGCCTACGGCGACATGGTCTTCACCGAAGTGGTCGACCGCACCAGCATGGACAAGGCGCGGGTCTCGCGCGCCCAGCGCCGGCTCGTCGACCTCGGCATGATCGACTCGGTCGGCGATCCGCTGGACGGTCGCAAGGTCATCCTGCGGCTCACCAAGCCGGGCGCCAAGATCTGCAAGGAGATCGTGCCGAAGGCGGCGGAAACCGAAGCCTGGTTCCTGGACACGCTCGACGACGAGGAGCAGCGGCAGCTGGACGTCATCCTCGACAAGCTGATGTTGCGCAGCACGGAACTCTGAAGTCGCCGCGACCGGGCGTCGGCCCGGGGCGCTCTCAGCGTGCAGTGGTTGGCAGATGACGGCGCAATTCGATGGCGAGTGGGTAGATCGACAAGGCGGTCAGCGCGGTGGCGACGGAAGTCTGTTTGCCACATCGGCAGTAGTACATAGATCATGTCGGCGTAGCCGTCATGCAGGGCGTGCGCCACGCAGGAAAGCCATGGCACACAGGACCGAGAGGCGTCGACGCTCGTTTGCGAGTAGGTCGCGAACGCTGCACCCGCCGCCGGTGCCAGTGACGTCTTCGGAAGAACACCTCCGATCCGCTGATCGTGACGCGGGTGACAACCCGATGCCACGTCTGCGTCGAAGGGCCGCTACAGGCCGCTACAGGTCCAGCACCAGACGTTTCGAGCGGCTGCCCGCGCAGCAGATCATGACGGTGCCGCGGCGTTCGTGGTCGGCGACCGAACAGACGAAGTCCCGGTGGATCGGCACGCCTTCGAGCAGCTTCGTCTCGCAGGCGCCGCAGACGCCCTCCTCGCAGGAGTACGCGACGTCCACCGACGCGTCGATGAGCACCTCGAGGATGGTCTGGCCCGGGCGCACCTCGAAGGTCTTGCCGCTGCGGGCGAGCGCGACTTCGAACCGGGTTTCCTCGTCGGCCGCCGGCGCAGTCGTGGCCGCGGGGTGGAAGTGTTCGAGGTGGAGCGAGACACCGGGCCGCGCCGCGATCAGCGTCGACGCTTCGCTCAGCATCGTCTGCGGTCCGCAGCAGTAGACATCGGCGCCGGCGGGCAGGTCCTCGAGCACCGACGAGAGCGACTTCCACGGCCCGGCCTGCTTGTCGTTCGAGAAGTGCAGGCACACGCCCGGCGCGTCGATCAGCCGATCGTGAAAGAGCGCGTGCGCCGCCGAGCGGCACCAGTAGTGCAGCTGCACCGGTCGGCCGGATGCGCGCAGCTGCTCGTACATCGCATAGAGCGGCGTGATGCCGATGCCGCCGGCGAGCAGCACCGGGTGGGCGGCGTTCGGGTCGAGCGGAAAGTGATTGCGCGGTGCGCTGACTTCGACCACATCTCCCGCCTTCAGCGCATCGTGCAGCGCCCGCGACCCGCCGCGCCCCTCGGCCTGGCGCTTGACCGCGACGACGAGGCGCGACGGCGTGCAGAGCGGCGTCAGCAGCGAGTACTGGCGGACCATGCCGCCGGGCAGGTGCAGATCGACGTGCGCGCCGGGCGCCGCCGCGGGCAGCACGGTGCCCCCGGCGGTTTCGAAGGTCAGGACGGCGATGTCGACCGCACCGCGATCGATGCCGAGGAGGCGAAAGGGCGACGTCTGCGTGCCGCCTTCAGACCGTTCGCCCTCAAATCGCCCCATACGTGACGCCCATGCCCTTCAGCCAGCTGCGGTACTTCTGGCCGAGCAGGTCGGTGCGGTGGTGCAGCTCGTAGCGCAGGTCCAACGGAATGCGTTCCGGGCGCTGCGTGTCGACGATGGCGCTGTCCTGCGCATAGACCAGATCCTGCCGGCGGCGCACCTCCTCGTCCGACGGATTCGGCGAGAAGTTCATCGCGCAGCAGATGCGGATGATGCTCGTCACCGGGTCGATCTGCTGGGCGGCGAGGAAGGTGCAGAAGCGGTCGTCCGGGCTACCTTCGGCGGCGCGTGCCGGGTCGCTGATGACGACGCGCTTCTTGAAGTAGGCGACGAGCGGGCGCAGGCACTTGTAGGCGTAGTACGCGGTGACCGGCACCTGGCGCGGGTCGCCGTAGGGCTGCGTCACGCGCACTTCGGAGGTGGAGAGGCCGTGCTCGTCCTCGTCGACCTCGTACGGCGCGATCGGGTCCGGCGCGTCGAGGATGCCGTTGACGCCGGCATGCACGAACGGGAAGTGGCTCGGATCGAAGAAGTTCTCGATGGCACGGTAGCCGGAGCGGAACTTGTAGGGGCCGCAGATCACCTTCTTGTAGCTCGGGTCGTGCCACTCGGGAAAGGCGGGGATGTCGTGCGTGGGCTCGCCGAGGCTGACCCACACGAAGCCGTATTGCTCGCGCACCCGGTGGGCGATGGCACGCGCCTTTTTCATCGGCTTCTCGTGCGGCGCCGCGGGCATCAGCACGCACTGGGCGGTGCCGTCGTAATTCCAGCCGTGGTAGGGGCAGATCACCCGATCGTTCTGGATGAAGCCCTTCGACAGGCGGGCGCCGCGGTGCACGCAGAGGTCTTCCCAGACGTGCACCTGGCCGCTCGCGTCGCGCCAGGCGACGAGATCGCGCTCGAGCAGCGTGAGCGGCACGAGCTGTTCGGGAACGATCTCGTCGGCGACGGCGACGACGTGCCAGTCGTTCAGCAGCACGTCGTCCTGGCAGCCTTCCGTCGGCATGCCGTTGGCGATGGGGATGATCATGGCGGGTCTTTCGGTAGGAGGACTTGCAGAGGAAGGACTCGAGCCCGCGCCAGCGCTTCTTCGAACAGCGACACGGGCGGCTGGTAGAGGCCGCGGCCGACGAACCCGCCGAGGCCGTCGGCGGCGAGCATCGCGAGCATCACGACGGGGGCGCTGCGGTGCCGTGCCACGCGCTCGGCATCGAGGCCCAGCGGCCATCCGTCCGCGAGCAGTGGGTGGGGTGCGCACAGCAGGCGCCGGGAACGTTCCGCGTGACCTTGCGGCAGCAGATTGCGAAATGCCGAGCGCGGCTCCGGCGCCTGCGCAAGGCGCTGGCCGCCGAGTCCGAGCAGGTCGATCACCGCGCTGTCGCCGATGGCGCCGGCGACGGGCGTGCCGGACGCCGCACTCGCGAGCAAGGCGCCGCATGGCGGCAACGCGTCACAGCCCACCCATTGATGCGGACCGGCGGCGAGCGCGATGGCGAAGCGCTCCGCGTTGCCGCCGGCACGGATGACGACGCCGGGCCGGTCGCCTCCTTCCGCGGCGCGAAGAATGAGTGCGCTCGCGGCCATCCAGAGCGTCAGGAAGAAAAGCGGCATCGCGGCGATGTCGTCGGCAAGGGTCTCGGCGCCGCGCGCGCGCAGCAGCCGAACGAAGGCCGCATTCGCGTCGGCGGTGCGGCTGTG
>CAZZWY010000102.1:0-10033 GCA_964657785.1 uncultured Acetobacteraceae bacterium | reverse complement strand
GGTGCTGAACTTCTTCCGCGAGAACGAAACCGTCTACATGGTGATGAACTACCTGCAGGGCGACACGCTGCAGGACTTCATCGTCACCGCGCGCGACCTGAAGCGTGACAAGGTGTTCCGCGAATCGACCATCCGCTCGCTCTTCGACGAGATCCTGCGCGGCCTGCGCATCGTGCACCAGCACAAAATGCTGCATCTCGACATCAAGCCCGCGAACATCTTCATCACCAACGAGAACAAGGCGGTGATGCTCGACTTCGGCGCCGCGCGCGAGGTGCTGAGCAAGGAAGGCAACTTCATCCGGCCGATGTACACACCCGGCTTCGCCGCGCCGGAGATGTACCGGCGCGACGGCAGCCTCGGCCCCTGGACCGACATCTACGCGATCGGCGCCTGCATCTATGCCTGCATGCAGGGCTATCCCCCGAACGATGCACCGCAGCGCATCGAGAAGGACCGCCTCGCGCTCAGCCTCTCGCGGCTGCGCAACGTCTACAGCGACAACCTCATCGAGGTGACCGAGTGGTGCATGTCGCTCGATCCGCTGTCGCGGCCGCAAAGCGTTTTCGCGCTGCAGAAGGAACTGTCGCGCGAGACCGAGCGCCGCTACACCAAGCTCAGCTTCAGCGAACGCCTGAAACTGCAGCTCGAGAATCTGGCGACCGGCGCCAAGGCGTGACGGCGCGGCGGGTTCTTTCGGTCCTTTCGCGCTCTCCGTCGAACCCCTCCCGTTCTTCCTTCGCCTCCATCGGCCCCGAGCACCCCCCACCCCATGCGCTTTTCCGTCTACCAGATCAGTCGCAAGGGCGGCCGCGAAAAGAACGAGGACCGCATGGGGTACTGCTACACCCGCGACTCCGGCCTCTTCGCGCTCGCCGACGGCATGGGCGGCCATCCGGAAGGCGAGGTCGCGTCGCAGCTCGCGTTGCAGACCATGGCCGCGATGTTCCAGCGCGACTGCAAGCCGACGCTCACCGACCCGCTTCGCTTCCTGCAGGAATCGGTCATCTCCGGCCACCACCAGCTGCTGCGCTACGCGACCCAGAAGGCGCTGCTCGACACGCCGCGCACGACGCTCGTCGCCTGCCTGATGCAGGGCAATGCCGCCTACTGGGCGCATTGCGGCGATTCGCGGCTCTACCTCGTGCGCGCCGGCAAGTTGATCGCCCGCACCCGGGACCATTCCTATTCCGAACTGCAGCAGGCGATGGGCACGGTGGCGCCGATGCCCAGCCGATTCAACCGCAACGTGCTCTTCACCTGTCTCGGCAGCCCCGGCAAGCCGGTCATCGACACCGTCGGCCCGCTGCTGCTGCAGACCGGCGACCGCATGCTGCTCTGCTCCGACGGCCTCTGGGGCACCGTCGACGACGCGGTCATCGTCGAGCAGATGGGCCGCTCGACGATCTCCGACGCCGTCCCCGAGCTCGTCGAGCAGGCGCTGCGCAACGGCGGGCCGAAATGCGACAACGTCTCGGTGCTCGCGGTCGAGTGGGAATCCGCCGAAGACAGCGAGAGCGGCACCGCCATCTCGACCCAGCAGCTCGGTGACGACGTCTTCGCCTCGACAATCCAGGCGAGCGTGCTCGGCACCGCCGACGCGGCCGACGAACTCGACGAAGCCGAGATCGAACGGTCGATCCGGGAGATCAACGAGGCGATCCGGCGGTCTTCGCAGCGCAAGCACTGACGCCGCCCCCCGCGCTCGAAGGACTTCGGCGCAGCCCGGCCGGCGCCGAGGGACAATCGCCGGATGAGCTTCCAACGCACCCAGTCCCGCGCCGCCGACGCGCTGCGTCCCGTCACCATCACCCGCGCCTACACGCGCCACGCCGAGGGCTCGGTGCTGGTCGCTTTCGGGGACACCTTGGTGCTTTGCACCGCCTCGGTCGAGGAAAAGGTCCCGCCGCACAAGCGCGGCAGCGGCGAAGGCTGGCTGACCGCCGAATACGGCATGCTGCCGCGCGCGACGCACACCCGCAGCGACCGTGAGGCCGCACGCGGCAAGCAAAGCGGCCGGACGCAGGAAATCCAGCGCCTGATCGGCCGCTCGCTGCGCTGCGTCTTCGACCTGAAGCGCCTCGGCGAGCGCACCATCTCGCTCGATTGCGACGTGATCCAGGCCGACGGCGGCACCCGCACCGCCGCCATCACCGGCGCCTTCGTCGCGGCGCACGATGCGGTGTCGTGGCTGACGGCTGCGGGCAAAGTCAGCCAGTCGCCGATCATCGACTTCGTGGCCGCGGTCTCGGTCGGCATCGTCGAAGGCGAGCCGCTGCTCGACCTCGAATACGTCGAGGATTCCGCCTGCGACACCGACATGAACGTCGTCATGACCGGCAGCGGCAGCTTCGTCGAGGTGCAGGGAACCGCCGAGGGCGTCGCCTTCTCGCGCGAGCAGATGGGCCAGATGCTGAGCCTGGCCGACAAGGGCATCCGCGAGCTCGTCCTGCGACAGCGGGAAGCCCTGGCGCGGTCGAACTGAGCGGCGCAAGATCGTGCGGCTGGTGCTCGCATCGAACAACCGGAAAAAGCTGCACGAGCTGCAGGCGCTGCTCGGCTCGACGGGCATCGAACTGGTGGCGCAGGGCTCGCTTGGCGTCGCCGAGGCCGACGAGCCGTTCGCCACCTTCGTCGAGAACGCGCTGACGAAGGCGCGGCACGCGGCGAGGGTGACCGGCGCTGCGGCGATTGCCGACGACTCGGGGCTCTGCGTTGCTGCGCTCGGCGGGGCGCCGGGGGTGGTCTCGGTGCACTTTGCAGGCGTCGCGGAGGCGGTCGGCGAACGCGAAGTCGTCCGCGCCGCCCAGGACGCGGCCAACAATGCCTTGCTGCTCGAACGGATGGCGGGTGTTGCCGATCGACGGGCGCACTTCATCAGCACACTAGTTGCGCTGCGCACTGCCGACGATCCCGAGCCGCTGATCGCGGTCGGGCGCTGGCACGGGAGCATTCTGGACGCGCCTCGAGGAAATGCTGGGTTTGGATACGACCCGCTGTTTTACGTAGACGCGCTTGGCGTCACTGCGGCTGAAATGGACGCGGAGGTCAAGAACGCGAACAGCCACCGGGCCGCTGCGGCTGTGTCGATGCAGGGGATGCTGAAAGACTTGTGGGGAGTGAACCGCGTTGAATAGTCGATCTCGTTAACTCGACTTAAGAGCTGCTGCTCGAATTACACCGTTTGACTTGCCAGCAAGCGTGAGCCTGTTTGCGAAAAGGAGGTCCCGGCCTTGCAGGTGCCGCCAGACCCCAGGTTGTACGGCGCGCAACTGAAGTTCGTATAGGCGTGGCCTCGTACAAGTCTTTGCCCGCGCCAGACACGACCAGCGTGAAAGTGGCGGTCGAATTGAAGACGTTGTCGAAGGCTGGAAGCGTTCCATCAACTGACCATTCCAGAAAAGCAGTTCCGGTTGCCCCATGATTGAAGGTAATCGTGTCGTCGATACGCGAGTTCGCAACCGAGTAGGAAAAGTCGTTCGAAGGCAAAGGTGGCGCGACAGCGTATTCGCGCAAGATTCCGGTCGCTAAGTTTGCGTAGGCTGTTGCGGTTCCACCCTGGTATGAGTGCGTGAAAGTGTCTTCCACTGGCGCCGAGTCCACCATGAATATCTCGTTTCCTCCACTGGCACGGATGTCAATTTCCGAGCTGACGTTGCCCCACGCAAGCGTGGAAAAGCCCAAAAGGACAGTGATGAGCGCTTGTTGAATGTTCATCGTTGTCTGTCGTCTTTGCGGTGGAAGTACTATCCGCGTCGCGGGCCGTCAGCGTCCATAGTGCAAATGCACCAGTGACCAGTTGAGCCTCAGTTGATGGGTCGACGCATCGACCGGAGCCTTTAAGCTGAAGGCAGAAATGGACGACATCGGCACCTTCCTCCTGCAGCTCTACCGCCTCGCCCGCGAGTGCGGCCCCGAGGCGTTTCAGGGCGAGGTGCTCGATCGGCTGCAGTCGGGGTTTGTCTTCGCATCGGCGTTCTGGGGTGCAGGGCGCATTGGCTCCAGCGACGTTGTTCCGACCTGGCTGCACACGCGCAACGTCGATCCCTCTTTTCTGCCCCACTGGGCGCGTCAAGTGCGGAAGGATCCGTTGCTTCCGTATCTGATGTCGTCGCCGGGGAGGGCGTTACCGGTGCACGTGGTGCATGAGTTCGCCACACTGCCCGAGTTGGCCGACATCGCGGCGCGTTACCGCATGCGGGCGATGACCGTGATCTCGATGCCGCATTCGGTCCATCTCCCCGTGCGGCAATCGCTGGAGTGGATCAGCCTGTTCCGCGAACAGCCCGACGCGCATTGCACCGATACGGAAAAGCGTTGGCTGGAAGCGGTGATGCCGCATCTCACCGAAGCCTGGCGCATCAACCGTGCGTTGCATGCCACTGAGCCTCCGATCGACCACACCTCCGCACTTGCCATCGCCGTGGCCGACGCGGCAGATGGCGAGTTGCTGTGTGCCGACGACACATTCAAAGCCGCCCTGGCGCGCGAATGGAGCGGATTCGACGGCCACCGCGTGCCGATGGCGCTCAGACAGCGGTGGGCCGCCTGCAGTGGCCGATTCGTGTGCATGACCCCGGAACGGCCGCATCGACGGGCGTCGCGCCGGCGAAATGGTGTACCTCTCCGCACAGCCCCGGGTGGGCATCCACTCGCTGACGCCACGGCAACTGGAAATCGCCGAACTGTGCACGCGAAATCTGTCAGCGAAACAGATTGCGCAGCGCTGCGGGCTGTCGCCGGCGACGGTCCGCAACCACCTCGCGAGCGTCTACGCCACACTCGGCGTGCACAGCAAACTGGAGCTCGCACAGCGCCTGAGGGACCATGCCACCGATCATTGAATCGCCTGCTGGTGACTGCTCCGCCTCAGCGGCTAATCCCCCGCGCGCCGTCTATCCTTGCCGCGCGCTTGTCGAACGTCCATAGCGGCAGCTCGCCCGCCTGCGCCGCGAGGGCGACGTGCAGGCAGTCGGCGAAGTCGGCAGAACCCTGTCGATAGAGCTGAAGCGCCACCTCCAGGGCTCGTTCGGAATCGAACGTCAGATCGGCCGTTGAGAAGAGGCTGGCGAGTACGTCCATCACGTCCGCTTTCGAATGGCCGAAGCTCGAGCGAAGCACCCACTCCACTTCGAGGATGACCGTCACCGGAACGAAGAGCGTCCGGCCTTCGGCGACGCATCTTCCAATGAGCCGCACCGCCGTCGCGAATTGCGCTGCATCGTCCTGGGCGATGTAGCGAACAAGCACATTCGTATCGAGGGCAGGCATCAGCGCCAGGGATTCATGTCGTCGATATCGATGCGTTTGTCGTGTGGGGCTTTCAACATGCCGGCCAGGTCCAGAATGGACTTCTTCTTCGCGCGAACGATGATGGTGCCGTCCGGCATGACCGACCAGACCAGCCGTGTGCCGGGTTTGGCATTGACAAGGGCTCGCACCTCCGCGGGAACAGTGGTCTGGCCTTTGGCGGTGAGGGTCGATTCGGACATTGCTGCTCCTTACGTTGATGCCAATTGTAATGCACTGGTCAAGGACGCCTCTTCCCCCAACCAAGATGAACTGCCTGACATCCCCGACATGATCTCCGACCCGCCGAATGCCCTCGACCGCCATCTCCGTGCCGGCACCCTGCAGCTCGCCTCGCTTCCACCGCTGTCGGTGTACATCCACCTGCCCTGGTGCCTGCGCAAGTGCCCCTATTGCGACTTCAACTCGCACGAGTCGCGTGGCGCACCTGACGAAGACGGGTACGTGGCCGCGCTGATCGCAGATCTGGAGGCCGCACTGCCGCTGGTCTGGGGTCGGCCGGTCGAGAGTGTCTTTGTCGGCGGCGGCACGCCGAGCCTCTTCGCGCCGGCGTCGATTGACCGCCTTCTCGCGGATGTGCGCGCCCGCCTGCCGCTCGTGCCCGCTTGCGAGATCACCTTGGAGGCCAACCCCGGCACCTTCGAGCGCGACCGCTTCCGCGGCTACCGTGCAGCGGGCGTCACGCGGCTGTCGGTCGGCGTGCAGAGCTTCGACGATGCGAAGCTGCAGGCGCTCGGCCGGGTTCATGACGGGCACCAGGCACGTGCTGCCGTCGAAGAGGCGCGATCGGCGTTCGACACCTTCAACATCGACCTGATGTATGCCCTGCCCGGCCAGACGCTCGCCGACCTCGAGGCCGATCTCGACCAGGCGCTCGCGTTCGAGCCGCCGCATCTGTCGATCTACCACCTCACGGTCGAGCCGAACACCGTCTTCGCGAACCACCCGCCGCCCCTGCCCGACGACGACACCGCCTACGACATGCTCGACCGCATCGTCGCGCGCACCGGGACCGAGGGGCTCGAGCGCTACGAGGTCTCGGCGTTCGCGCGGCCGGGACACCGCTGCGAGCACAACCTCAAC
The DNA here is from genome assembly GCA_964657785.1 of uncultured Acetobacteraceae bacterium. Lineage (GTDB taxonomy): Bacteria > Pseudomonadota > Gammaproteobacteria > Burkholderiales > Burkholderiaceae_C > LMDS01. The sequence continues at coordinate 3,640 of CAZZWY010000102.1, read as the reverse complement.
TACTGGCGATTCGGCGACTACCTCGGCATCGGCGCCGGGGCGCACAGCAAGCTGTCGTTCCCGCACCGCGTCGTGCGCCAGACGCGCTTTCGCGAGCCGGCGGCCTACATGGCGCAGGCGCTCGCCGGCCGCGCCGTCTCGCAGGACACCGAAGTGGCGCGGCGCGACCTGCCGTTCGAATTCATGCTGAACGCGACCCGGCTCAAGGACGGCTTCGAACTCGCCCGCTTCACCGAGCGCACCGGCCTGCCGATCAGTGCGCTGCAGACCCGTCTGTCGCAAGCACAGCAGCGCGGGCTGATCGAGCGCGATGCGCAGCGCGTCTGGCCCACCGAACGCGGCTTCGATTTCCTGAACGATCTGCAGGCGCTGTTTCTGGCATGACGGAGGGATCGCGCTGCGAGCCGGTGGAGTTCGCGTCCGCCGCTCAAACCCGCGAATGCGACATCCCGCTCGTGCTCCGCAGCCGTTCGATCAGCTTGCCGGCGATCTGCGAAAGCGGCAGCACCTCGTGCGCCGCGCCGCTCGCGATCGCTTCACGCGGCATGCCGAAAACGACGCAGCTCGCTTCGTCCTGAACCAGGTTGTAGCTCCCGGCGTCGCGCATTTCCTTCATCGCGAGCGCACCGTCGGCGCCCATGCCGGTCAACATGATGCCGAAGGCGTTCGGGCCGACAACGCGGGCGGCCGACTTGAAGAGCACCTCCACCGACGGCTTGTGCCGGTTGACCGTTTCGCCGTCCGCGATGCGGGCGATGTAGTTGGCGCCCGAGCGTTCGACGCTGAAGTGCATCCCGCCCGGGGCGATGTACGCATGGCCGGGGAGCAGCCGTTCACCATCCTTCGCTTCGGCGACGCGGATGCGACACAGGCCGTCGAGTCGCGCCGCATAACTTTTCGTGAAGCCGGGCGGCATGTGCTGGGTGATGGCGATCGCCGGGCAGTCGGCCGGCAGGTGGATCAGCACCTCCCGCGTCGCCTCGGTGCCGCCGGTGGAGGCGCCGATGAAGACGATCTTCTCCGTCGAGAGACGCCCGAGCGACGCCACCGGCGCGGCCGCCCTGTCCGGTCCCTTGACCGCGCCGACAGCGGCGGGTGCCGCAGGCGCGGGAGCGCGCCGCATCGTCACCTTGGCGGCGACGCGGACCTTCTCGGTGATGTCGTCGGCCAACAGCTGCAGGCCATCGGCGACGCCGATCTTCGGCTTGGCGACGAAATCGATGGCGCCGAGTTCGAGCGCGCGCAGCGTCACGTCGGCGCCGCGCTCGGTGAGCGTCGAGACCATCACCACCGGCGTCGGCCGCAGGCGCATCAGCTTGCCGAGGAAGTCGATGCCGTCCATGCGCGGCATCTCGACGTCGAGCGTGATGACGTCGGGGTTGAGGTTCCTGATCATCTCGCGGGCGATCAGCGGGTCGGCGGCGGCGCCGACGCACTCCATGTCGGCCTGGCGGTTGATGATCGCGCTCAGCAGGCTGCGCACCAGAGCCGAATCGTCGACGACGACCACGCGTGTCTTGGCCATGAGGGCATTGTTCTCCGCTTGATGTCTTTGGGAACTCAGAACAGGTCGACCGAGCCGCCACCCGTCGCCGCCGGCACGGCCTTTTGCACCGCCGCGCGGTCCTGCGCCGCAAGCGCATCGGGGTTGGCCGCCGCGAGTCGCTTGACCATCGCCTTGCCGCTCGCCGGCAGGAAGCACACCTTGCGCGGATACGGCCCCTGGACGTCGCGCGACATGATCGGGATGCGTTCGGTCTTCAGGTAGTCGATGACGAACTCGGTGTTGCGCGCGCCGATGTTCATCGTGTTCATGCCGTCGATGACCTGGCCGCCGCCGAACACCTTGGCTTCGAGCGTCGAGCGCGTCGCGCCGCGCTTCATCATCTCGTTGATCAGGAGCTCCATCGCGTAGGAGCCGTAGCGCCCCGAGCCAGCGTCGCCCTCGGGCAGCAGGAAGTGGTTCATGCCGCCGACCTTGGCCTCGCGATCCCAGAGGCAGGCGGCGATGCACGAGCCGAGCGTCGTCATGATGAGGATGTCTTCGTCGTACACGAAGTACTCGCCGGGCAGGATCTTCACCGCATCGTTCTTGAAAAACGAGTCGTAGAAGAAGAACGAGGCTTCGCCGGGCTTGCGCGATTGAGCCTTGAGCCGGTGCAGGCGCGACGCGGGAGGCGCCGAGCTTCTGCTCGCGAAAGGTGATGACATGGGCGCTTACCCGCTCGAATCAGTGTCTCAAAGCCGCTCGTAGATCGTCTTGCCGCGCAGCCGGAAGAGGTCGCGGGCCTCGGTGAAGTTCTCGGAGTGGCCGACGAAGAGCAGGCTCTTCGGCCGCATCTCGCGGTGGATCTGCGCCAGCACCCGGCGCTGCGTCGGCGCGTCGAAGTAGATCATCACGTTGCGGCAGAACACGATGTCGAACGGCTCGCCGAGCGACCAGCGCGCGTCCATCAGGTTCAACGGCCGGAACTCGACCAGCCGGGCGAGCTCCGGCTTGACGCGCATGAAGCCGCCGTTGGCGCCCTTGCCGCGCAGGAAGTGGCGGCGCTGGCGCTCGCCCGAGAGCCCGCGCGAATCGGCCGGGTAGACGCCGCGCGCGGCCGTCTCGAGCACCTTGGTGTCGATGTCGCTCGCGATGATCTTCGCGTCGCTCGACGCGCCGAAGGCCTCGACGACGCTCATCGCCAGCGTGTAGGGCTCCTCGCCGGTCGACGCGGCACAGCACCAGATGCGCAGGCCCCGGCTGCCGCCGCGCGCCTTGAGATCGTCGGCGAGCGCGGTGAAATGGTGCTCCTCGCGGAAGAACGAGGTGAGGTTGGTCGTCAGGCAGTTGATGAATTCCTGCCATTCCTCCTCGGCCGCCGAGCCCGTCGCCGCCTCCAGCCATTCGAGGTAGCTGCTGAACGAGCGGTGCGGGGTGTCGCGCAGACGGCGCGAGAGCCGGCTGTAGACCATCGCCTGCTTGCCCGCATGCAGGCTGATTCCGGCGCGCTGGTAGATCAGGCTGCGGACGCGCTCGAAATCGCGGTGATCGAAAGGAAACTCGGCGTCGTCGTTCGACATCGCCGGCGCGATGGCCCGTTGCCGCTCCGCGGCTGGAACGCTGATCATGACGACCTCCGGCCCGCCGGATCGCCCCGTCCCGCCGCCGAAAGGCTAGGCGTTCGGGCGGGGTGGTCCGGTGCGGTGGCAGGCGTGAAGGTTCGCATAAGGTCTCCGGCTGGATGGTCCTGGGTCCCGAGCGCCCGCGAGACCACCGTTCGAGGCGTTATCGGCGTCCTGGCGGAGGGCTTGAGCAACGGATTGGGTCAACGAGATGACCGGTCTTCCGGCCGCTTGTCCGCCGATGGATCGGCCACGGTCCGGACTAGACTGGTGCGGTCATCGACGCCTTCCCACCGCCGCGAATGCGGCCCGTTCATGCACGCCAACATCGAGCCCCTCTCAACCGCGTCCGCGCCGGGCTCCAACCGGCTGGAGCTGGGCGTGGCGTTGCGGATGCTCGCGCGTTCCGGGGTCGGGCTGCCGGACGCTGCCCAGGTCGGTTCGACTGCCTGGCTGCAGGCGTTGGTCGACGCGCTCTGCGATCTCTCCAACCGGGACGCGCTGACGGGGCTCTTCAACCGCCGCCAGTTCG
>CAZZWY010000101.1:4399-10095 GCA_964657785.1 uncultured Acetobacteraceae bacterium | reverse complement strand
GACCTGGTCTTCACGACGGCACGCCGCTTCGCCGAGCACTACGCCGCGACGCTGCCGATCGTCTGGTCACGCGCACCGGGCGAACTGCCGCCGATGCACTTCTACCAGCTGTGGCACGAACGCAGCCACGCGAGCCCGGGCAACCGCTGGCTGCGCGAGCAGGTCGGCGAAGTCGCTCGCGCGATGGCGGCCGGCAGCATCATGGCTTCCAAGCCATGAAGATCATGGCCCGCACATGGCTTCTCGCATACTCGACGCCTTTCTAGACTGCCCTCATTCCGTCATCGCCTGCACGCACCGCGCCATGAACTCCCTCTCCGACAACACGCCGCTGGCTGCCGACGACGACCGCCACCTGCGCCGGGCCATCGAGCTCTCCGCCGAAGCGGCGGGACGCGGCAACCGGCCCTTCGGCTCGGTGGTCGTGTCCGCGGCGGGCGAGGTGCTCGGCGAGGCCTACAACGACACCGCCGAGCACGGCGACTGCACCGGCCACGCCGAAACCAATGCCTTGCGCCGGGCCTCGACGGCGCACCCGAAATCCGCCTTTGCCGGCAGCACCGTCTATGCGTCCGGCGAGCCCTGCGTGATGTGCGCCGGGGCGATCTTCTGGTCGGGTGCGCGCCGGGTGGTGTTCGGCATCGACGCGACGACGCTTCGCGGCTTCCGGCGGACGCAGGCCGGCGCGGCCGATCTGGAGCTCTCGTGCCGCGAGGTCTTCGCGGCGTCGGCCGAACCGTTCGAGGTGATCGGCCCGGCGCTCGCCGACGAAGCCGCCGCCGTCCACGTCGCCTACTGGGGCCCGCCCGTCCCGAACGCCATCCCTCTCTGAATCCTGACGGTCGCCAGCCACTTCCGGCCCGGGCCTCCGAACCTGGAGCATTCGACATGCACATCCTCGACGAACTCAACAAGGAATCCCGCATGGGCGGGGCCGGCTCCGAGACGAGCGCCCGCGAGATCCGCCGCATCGACCTTGCCGATTTCGACCGCCGCAAGGCCGAGATCACCGAGCAGCTCTGGGCGGCGTCGACCGACATCGGCTTCTTCCAGGTCGTGAACCACGGCATTGCGCTCGCCGACATCAAGAACGCCTTCGCGATGTCCGAAGCCTTCTTCGCCCTGCCCGATGCGGTCAAGGCGCGGCACCCGCTGAAACGCCAGTTCAACGCCGGCTGGGAAAGCCGCGCGCAGGTCCGGCCGTCGACGCGCACCGCCGACCAGAAGGAGTCCTACCAGATCACCCGGCCGCACATGGACGGGCTCTGGCCCGGCGAGGACGCGCTGCCCGGCTTCCAGGCGACGATGCTCGCGTTCGAGATGCAGTGCTGGTCGGTCGCGACGAAGCTCCTCTCGTGCTTCGCCGACCGGCTCGGCTTCGACAGCGACTTCTTCACCCGCGCCCACGACCCGGACAAGGCGAGCTACCAAAGCACGGTGCGCCTCCTGCACTACTTCGCGATGGACCCGGCACTCGCCGACCAGGTCGGCCTCTGGCGCGCCGGCGCCCACACCGATTTCGACTGCCTGACGCTCCTGTTTCAACGCGCCGGCCAGGGCGGGCTGCAGGTCCTGCCCGGCAAGGACGCCGACGCCCAGGTGTGGACGCCGATCGAACCCGCCGACGACATCATCACCTGCAACATCGGCGACATGCTGATGCGCTGGAGCGACGACCAGCTGAAGTCGAACTTCCACCGCGTCAAGAACCCGCGGCCGGACGAGTACCAGGGCGCGCGCTACAGCCTGGCCTACTTCGCGCAGGCCAACCGCGACGTGATCATCCAGGGCCCGCAGCGCCGCTACGAGCCGATCACCGCGGAGGATTACCTGCAGCAGCGGGTCAAGGCCAACTTCGCGAAGTAGCGAGCACCTCGCGCGTGCCGCCCGCGGCACGAAACTTGTGTGAGTCGCCTGAAGATTTCCCTCCGAAGGACCGCCTTGAAGATTTCCCACGCGCTCGCCGGCGCCTTGCTGACCGCGAGCTTCGCGTTGCCCGCCGCGGCCGAGGACACGCCCGTCAAATTCCAGCTCGACTGGCGCTTCGAAGGCCCCGCCGCGATGTTCCTCGTGCCCGAGGCGAAGGGCTACTTCAAGGCCGAGAAGCTCGCCGTCACGGTCGACGCCGGCAATGGCTCCGGCGGCACGGTCACGCGGGTCGCGTCGGGCGCGTACGACATGGGCTTCGCCGATCTGGCGGCGCTGATGGAGTTCCAGGCCAACAACCCGACGGTGCCGAACAAGCCGGTCGCGGTGATGATGGTCTACAACAACACGCCGGCCGCGGCGATGGCGCTGAAGAAGTCGGGCATCAAGACGCCTGCGGACCTCAATGGCAAGAAGTTGGGCGCGCCGATCTTCGATGCCGGCCGCAAGGCGTGGCCGATCTTCGCCAAGGCCAACCACCTCACCGGCGTCACCTGGACGGCGATGGATCCGACGCTGCGCGAAACGATGCTCGTGCGCGGCGACATCGACGCGATCACCGGCTTCTCGTTCACTTCGCTGCTCAACCTCGAGGCGCGCGGGGTCAAGGCCGACGAGGTGGTCGTGCTCGCCTATCCGGATTACGGCGTGAAGCTCTACGGCAATGCGGTCATCGTCTCCGACACCTTCCTGAAGAAGAACCCGGAGGCGGTGAAGGCGTTCCTGCGGGCCTTCACCAAGGGCATGAAGGACGTGATCGCCGACCCGAAAGCGGCGATCGCGACGCTCAAGCTGCGCGACGGCCTCATCAACCCGGCCCTCGAGGAACGGCGCCTGAAGCTCGCGCTCGACGCCACCGTGATGACCCCCGACGCGCGCGCCGAGGGCTTCGGCAACGTGCTCGCGCCTCGCCTCGCGCTGATGGCGAGCCAGGTCTCGGACGCCTTCGCCACCAAGGAAAGAGTCAACGGCGCAGCCGTCTGGAACGCCTCGTTCCTGCCGCCGCCAGCCGACCGCGACATCTTCAAAGCCGCGAAGTAGTGACTTCGGTGACACCGGCCTTCGTCGATTTCTCCGGCGTCTGGCTGGCGTACAACGACGCCTTGCGCGCGGAAGGCCGCTTCGCGGTCGAAGACATCACGCTCTCGGCGACGCCGGGCGAATTCATCGCCATCGTCGGCCCGTCGGGCTGCGGCAAGTCGACCTTCATGAAGCTCGCGACCGGGCTCAAGCTGCCGTCGAAAGGCCACGTCCTGGTCGACGGGCGCGAGGTCGCGGGGCCGCTGAAGATCACCGGCATGGCGTTCCAGTCGTCGTCGCTCCTGCCGTGGCGGACGACGCTCGACAACGTGCTGCTGCCGCTCGAGATCGTCGAGCCGCACCGCTCGGCCTTTCGCTCGCAGCGACGGGTGTACGAGGCCAAGGCCCGCCAGCTGCTGCAGAGTGTCGGCCTCGGCGGCCACGAAGACCAGTTCCCGTGGCAGCTCTCCGGCGGCATGCAGCAGCGCGCCTCGATCTGCCGGGCGCTCATCCACGAACCGAAGATGCTGCTGCTGGACGAGCCCTTCGGCGCGCTCGACGCCTTCACCCGCGAGGAGCTCTGGTGCATCCTGCGCGATCTGCATCAGGCGCAACGCTTCAACGTGATCCTCGTGACGCACGACCTGCGCGAGGCGGTCTTCCTCGCCGACACGGTCTACGTGATGAGCCGCAGCCCGGGACGGCTCGTCGCCCGCAGGGAGATCGCGCTGCCGCGGCCGCGCGAACTCGAAGTCACCTACACCCCCGGGTTCAGCGACCTCGTTCTCGAACTCCGCGAGCACATCGGCGCGATCAGAACCCCGCTGGGGCCGACCGCCACGGAGCAGCGCGCGTGAACGCAGCGCGGCGGGAACAAGTCGCGCCCTGGGTTCTGCTCGTCGTCGTGCTGATGCTGTGGGAGGCCGTCTGCCACGGCTTCGGCGTGCCGGAATTCATCTTTCCGGCACCGACCGCGATCGTCGCCACGCTGATCGAGCACGGCCCGCTGATCGCGGCGCATGCCTGGCGCACCTATTGGGTCACGATGCTGGGCTTCGGCCTCTCCATCGTCGTCGGCACCTTGCTCGGGTTCGCGGTCGGCTCATCGCGGCTCGCCTACGCCGCGATGTACCCGCTGATGACGGGCTTCAACGCGCTGCCGAAGGCCGCCTTCGTGCCGATCCTCGTCGTGTGGTTCGGCATCGGCGTCGGCCCGGCGGTGCTGACGGCCTTCCTGATCTCGTTCTTCCCGATCACGGTCAACATCGCGACCGGCCTCGCCACGCTCGAGCCCGAACTCGAAGACGTGCTGCGGGTGCTCGGCGCGAAACGCTGGGACGTCCTCGTCAAGGTCGGCCTGCCGCGCTCGATGCCGTACTTCTACGCCTCGCTCAAGGTCGCGATCACGCTGGCCTTCGTCGGCACGACCGTCTCGGAGATGACGGCGGCGAACGAGGGCATCGGCTACCTGCTGATGTCGGCCGGCTCGTCGATGCAGATGAGCCTCGCCTTCGCGGGCCTGGTGGTGGTCGGGGCGATGGCGATGGCGATGTACGAACTCTTCGCCGTGATCGAGAAGCGCACCACCGGCTGGGCCCACCGGGGCGCGCGCGGCTGATTTTCGGTGTGCACGGCCGTGGCATGCCGAAAGAGCGGCATCATCCCGGCATGAATGCCCTGCATGCCGCCTTGCCGTCCGCCCTGCCCGCGCCCGCCGACCTGCGGACGCCGCCGTCCCCGGCGCAGATCGAACACATGCTCCGCCTGGCCAACAGCATCGCCCAGCGCGCGCTCGAGGCCGGGCACCACCCCTTCGGCGCCGTGCTGGTCGCGCCGGATCACGAGACGGTGCTGATCGAGCAGGGCAACCTCGACACCGTCAACCACGCCGAGGCAACGCTCGCCCGGCTTGCGGCCCGCGTCTTCCCGCCGGAGGATCTGTGGCTCTGCACGCTCTACACCACGGTCGAGCCGTGCTGCATGTGCGCCGGCACGCAGTACTGGGCCCACATCGGCCGGCTCGTCTACGGCATGGACGAGCGGCGGCTGCGCAACTTCACCGGCAGCCATCCCGAGAATGCGACGATGGACCTGCCCTGCCGCACGGTCTTCGCGAGCGGCCAGAAGCCGATCGACGTGATCGGCCCGGTCCCGGCGGTCGAGGACGAGATCGCCGCGCTGCATCTCGGCTTCTGGCAGGGACGCGGCAGTCGCTGATGCCGTGGAAGGGGTCGCTCGCGCTCGACTACCGATGCGACCACCATGGCCCGGGCGGCGGCGCCGCCCCGCGCACGGTCTCCCGCAGCATCCACGACGGGCCGCTGCGGGTGCTCGCGAGCCTCTACCCGGAGGCGCCCGGGGTCTGCCACAACGTGCTGGTGCACCCGCCGGGCGGCCTCGTGGGCGGGGACGAACTCGGCATCGAGGTCGGTCTGCAGAAGGGGGCGCATGCGCTGATCACGACACCCGGCGCGACGCGCTTCTACCGCAGCACGGGCGCCGCGGCGATGCAGCGCCTGCAGGCCCGCCTCGAGGACGGCGCACGGCTCGAGTGGCTGCCGCTGGAGACGATCGCGTTCAGCGGCTGTCTCGCCGACAACCAGATGCGTTTCGATCTCGCCCCGGGCGCCGAAATGATCGGCTGGGACGTGCTTGCCCTCGGCCTGCCCGCGGCCGGGCAGCCCTTCGCCCGCGGCCGCTTCACGCAGTCGATCGAGTTCCCCGGGCGCTGGCTCGAGCGCGGCGTGATC
>CAZZWY010000101.1:0-4389 GCA_964657785.1 uncultured Acetobacteraceae bacterium | reverse complement strand
GGTTGGCGTCCCCAGTCGCCGCTGTTCGTGGCAGCGGCCGCGGCCGGGGTGCCGCTCACGCCCACGCGGCGTGACGCGCTGCTCGACGCCGCGCGCGACGCCGCGGCCGAAAGCCCGCTGCGCGGCACTGCCGGCAGCACCGCGCCGCACGACGGCATCGTGGTGCTGCGCGTGCTCGGCCCCCGGGTCGAGCCGGCGATGGCGCTCCTGATGCGCGTCTGGTCGGCGTGGCGCGCGCTCGCCTGGGGCCTGCCGGCATGCGTTCCGCGGGTCTGGCGAACCTGAGGCCGCCGCCCGTCCGGCTGTGAACTCGTGCGCGCCGCGCCGGCCCTGGCCCCCGCGGTCGAGCGGTGGTGCTTGCCTAGACTTCGGGATGCAGACCGCTCGACTTCGCGACGCCGTCCGGACCCAGGCGGCCATCGCCCGCTCGATCGGCGCGGGCCTGTGCGGGGCGATCGCTCTCGGATCGGTCGCGACGGCCGCGGCGCCATCGGTGCAGCGATGCCGGGTCGACGGCGCCGTGGTGTTCCAGGACGGGCCGTGTCGGGGCGGAGAAGCCGAACCGCTGCCCACGCCGGCGCGGCCGGTGTCGCCCGAGAAGCCCGCGGCGCCGAGTGCCGGGCACAGGCAGACGCTGGGCGAACTGCTGCGGCAGCGGGATGGCGATCGGGCGACGCGCGACGTGCCCGAGGCGCCGGGCGAGGACGGATCGACGTTGCTGCGATCCCGCATGGGCGCTGTCTGACCGACCGGCCGCAGCGCTCACAAGCTGTGAATGAATCCGGCGTGTCCGAGCGGACCGTCGAAAAGCGCCCAATCAAGGCGCAAAGCACAGCCGTAGTCCCTTCGACTGCGAGCATTTGCAACGCCGAGTGGGCGCTTTTCGGCGGGACGAGCGGGCATGTCGGGTTCGTTCGCAGCTTGTCAGTCGTTCGCGAAGCTGTAGGGGCCGCCGCGCTGCAGCGCCCGCTGGTACGCCGGCCGGGCGTGGATGCGCTTCAGGAACGCCATCAGTGTCGGCCGCCGGGTGTCCAGGCCCGCCCGTTGCGCGGCGGCTTCGAGGGGAAAGCTCATCTGGATGTCGGCGGCACTTAAATCGGCGCCGGCGAACCACTCGCTCTTGCCGAGCTCGGCCTCCATGAAGTCGAGTTGGCGCTCGAGGTTCGGCGCCACCATCGCCGCCAGCACCTTGTTCGAGATGCCGCGCGCGATCGGCTTGACGAAGAACGGCATCGGCGACTCGGGAATCCGCGTGAAGATCAGCTTCAGCAGGAGCGGCGGCATCGCCGAGCCCTCGGCGAAGTGCAGCCAGTAGCGCCAGCGCAGCCGCTCCGGCGAGCCGATCGGCGGGGCGAGGCGGCCGTCGCCGTAGCGCTCGACCAGGTACTCGACGATCGCCCCCGATTCCGCCACGGTCAGCTCGCCGTCGGTGATCACCGGCGACTTGCCGAGCGGGTGCACCGCGAGCAACGCGGGCGGCGCCAGCATCGTCTTCGCGTCGCGCTCGTACTTCTGGATCTCGTACGGCAGGCCGAGTTCTTCCAGCAACCAGAGCACGCGCTGCGAGCGCGAATTGTTGAGGTGGTGGACGGTGATCATGGGTCTCGGGAAGCGTCGGCGGCGTGCGCGATCGTGGCGGCCGCCGCTCAGCGGAACCGGTAGGCGTAGCGCAGCTCGAGGAAGTTCTCGCCCGGGTTCGGCTCGCGGTAGCCGCCGTTGGAGAAATGCTCGACCCGCAAGGCGATCTCGTGGCGCCCGGCGTCGCCGAAATTGCGGCCGACCGCGAGGTGGTCGCCGAAATTGAAGCGGGTCGAGAACTGCTTGCGGTCGGTGACGTAGCGACGGTTCGTCATCGTCAGGCCGACGCCGGCCTCGACGAACCAGGGCGACCCGCCGTCGGCGAAGCGGTAGCGGAACGCCGGCTTGAGGCCGAGCTGGGTCAGCTGCGCATCACCTCCGCCGGACGCCTTGTACGACCACTGCGCGATCGAAGCCTCCCAGTAACCTCCGAGTCGGCCGGGGCCGAGCGCCCACCCGACGCCCCAGTCGGACGTGACCCCCGCGGTGACGGCCCGGGTGCTGCCGACCGTTCCCGCCTGCAGGAAGACCGACGACCCCGAAGCGCCATCCTGCGCCATTGCAGATTCGGCCGCAGCGAGCCCGAGCAGAAGCATCCACCGCCGGGCCCTCACGCTGCGGCACTCGATCGGGCGGGGCCAGGGCGGCCGCCGAAACGGCTCCGGCACATTGCGCGGTCGAGCAGAGGACAACAGGCTGTGGCGGCGCACGGCGATGACAAACGCATTCACACTCCGAAAGTAGTGGGTGCACTGAATATTAACGAACCCGCGGCAAGACTGCTCCGGCGCTCGCTTGCTTTCTTCACCGCGGCACTGCTGGCCGAACGCCGGTTGGTGCTGACGCGCGACGACGTCATGGACGGCGTCGCCGAGCTGATCCCCGAAATCCAGATGGAGGCGACCTTTCCCGACGGCACGAAGCTCGTCACCGTGCACCCGCCGATCGCCTGAGGAGCCTCCGAATGATTCCAGGCGAACGGATCCGCCCACGAGCGCAGCGGTTGCCGGCCACGCGCTCGGGCATGAACCGGAGGGAGTCGGCCTGCTCGCCCATCTGCGTGATCAAGGCGCTGCCCACGATCGTTGACGCACCAAAATAGTGCAGACTGAAGCCGCCCTGGTCGCCGCTGACGCCGGGAGCGGCGGGGAATTGGCCGAGGATGCCGGGGTTGTGGTGGAAGACGACGACGTAAGGCACGACGAGCAACACGAGCCAGAGCGGCTGGGTCCAGACCTGCAGGCGGCCGATCGCGGTGACGCCATGGGTCACCAACGGGATCACCGCGAGCGCGCCGCCCAGGCAGCCCCAGGCCGGCGGGATGTCGAAGGCGAGCTCGAGCGCGTAGGCCACGATCGCCGCCTCGAGCGAAGAAGATGAAGGTGAACGAGGCGTAGATCAGCGAGGTCACCGTCGAGCCGATGTAGCCGAAGCCGGCCCCGCCACGCATGACGCAGCGCCGAACGCGGTGTTGGCGACGCGCAGCGCCGACCACTTGCGCAAGCTGTGCGGCGTGAAGCGCAGCGCGAAACCGCCGTCCGGCACTGCGCCGGGGCGGTGCACGGACGATCGGGTCAAGTTTGCCCCGGCGCGGCCGATATCACGGGGGTCCGAAGGCGCGACCCTGCCTCAACGAAAAATCAACGAAGGAATGCGATGACGTTGTCGAACTTGCGGATCCAGACCCGCCTGCGGGCCGGATTTTGTATCGTGCTCGGCTTTTCACTGATATTGGCGCTCGTCGCCTGGATCCAGCTGCAAAAAATCGGCAGCATCGCCGCCGACATCAACGACAGCTGGATGGTGTCGGTGGTCGATCTCAACGAGATTCGCGATGTCGTCTCGGAGGTTCGGCGCTCCGAATTGCGCTACGTGATCCACACCACCGACGCCCAGCGCGACACGGAGGACAAACTGCGCGACGCCGCCTGGAAGCGCATGGAGGTGCCCACCCGCCGCTACGAGGCCACGGGCATCTCCGGCCCGCAGGAAAAGGTGCTCTACGACGAATTCAAGGCCGCCCTGCAGGCCTACCAGGCCGGCTGGCCGCGCCTTCGGGCGCTGGCCCGCAGCGGCGCGGACAAGCGCGACGAGGCGCGGGCCTTCGCGCTCGGCGAATCGGAGGCCACCTTTCTCGCCGCCAAGACGCGGCTCGCCACGGACCTCGAATTCAACGTCGTGGGCGCGGCGAAGATGAAGACGAAATCGGAAGACGCCCTCGTCGACGCGAAACGGATGATCGTCGCCACCCTGGCGGCGATCCTCGTCCTCGGCAGCCTCTTCGCGGTCTGGATCGGCCGCTCGATCACCCTGCCGCTGCTGCGCGCGATGAGCTGGGCCCGAACCATCGCGTCGGGCGACCTGTCGACCGCCCCCACGGCCACGACGCGCGACGAAACCGGCCAGTTGCTGAGCGCGCTCGGCGACATGCAGGCGACCCTGAAACGAATGATCGAGGGCATCCGCGCGTCAGCCGAAGAGGTGAGTTCGGCGTCGAGCGAGATCGCGGTCGGCAACAACGACCTGAGCGCGCGCACCGAGCAGCAGGCGTCGAGCCTGCAGCAGACCGCCGCGTCGGTCGAGCAGCTGTCGTCGTCCGTCGTGAGCAGCGAGGGCAACGCGCGTGAAGCGCAGGCGCTCGCCAGCACCGCCATGCAGATCGCCTCCGCCGGCGGCGCGGCGGTCGGCCGGGTGTCGGGCACGATGGACCAGATCAGCAGCAGCTCGAAGAAGATGGCCGACATCATCGGCGTCATCGACGGCATTGCCTTCCAGACCAACATCCTCGCGCTGAATGCGGCCGTCGAGGCC
>CAZZWY010000100.1:2110-10115 GCA_964657785.1 uncultured Acetobacteraceae bacterium | reverse complement strand
GCGGCGAGCCAGGCCGGCACGATGAGGGCGAACCCGAGCACCGCGGCGGTCACCGCGAGCACCAGCACGAGCGCGACGTAGGCCGGCAGGATCAGTCGCAGGGCGCTGCGATGGCGGGCCAGCCAGGCCAGCAGGGGCGACGCGGGCAATTCGTCGTCGACCCGGTCCCCCTCGCGGTCGCTCGCCATGCGCAGCGGTGCCGGGGCCGGGCTGCTCGCGCGGGGGGCGACGAGCCGCCGCAGCCGGGCCCGCACCAGCCGCAACTGCTGCCACAGCGGCGATCCCGGCGAGAACGAATTGCCCAGCACCGCGAGGATCAGCAGCAGGCCCTCGGCGGCGGTGCTGAAATAGGTCGAGACCTTCATCACCAGCAGCAGGTTCACGATCAGCATCAGGGTGAGCGAGCCGAACACGGTGCCGACGCAGCCGCCTCGGCCGCCGCCCATGTGCGTGCCGCCGAGCAGCACCGCGACGAAGATCGGCAGGAGCATCGCCGAGCCGACGAGCGGATCGGCCGAGCCGGTCTGCGCCGAGAGGAAGACGCCCGCGAAGCCGTAGCAGCCGCCGGCCAGGCAGTAGGTGATCCACTTGACGCCGACCGCCCGCACGCCGCTGGCCCGCGCCGCGTCTTCGTCGCTGCCGACCGCATAGATCGCGACGCCGAGGCGGGTGCGGCGCAGCAGCGCCCAGAGCAGCAGCGCAGCCCCGAGGACCCCCAACGAAGCGGGGACCACGCCGGGGATCAGGTCGCCGGTGAAGACGACGGTGAAGTCGGGGCTGACCGACCCGCCCGGCTCCGGCTGGATCAGCAAGGTCACGCCCTGGATGACGAACATGTTGGCGAGCGTCACGACGATCGGCTGCAGCCGCAGGCGGGCGATGAAGAAGCCGTTCGCCGCCCCCGCGACGACGCCCGCGCCGATCGACAGCACCGCCCAGAGCAGGCCGGTGAGCGGGTTCGTCGAGCTGCCGACGCCCCAGACGAAGAGGCAGTTCGACAGCGACACCACCGCACCGGCGGAAAGGTCGAGGCCGCCCATCAGCACCACCAGCGTCTGGCCGATCGCCGCGAGTGCGAGCGTCGTGGTGTTGCTGAGCGTCGAGGCGAAGTCGTAGTAGCCGAACGGCTTGGCGAGCGCCAGGTTCAGGCCGCCGAAGACGACGATGAAGACCGCCATCACCAGGCCGCGCTCGCGGCGCAGACGGGTGGCGAGCGAAAAGGGAAGGCCCAGTCCGGGAGGGCGCCCGAGGACCGCGCTCATGCCGCGAAGGCCGGCTGCGGCGCGGCCTGCACCGCACCGACGTTGCCGAGTGCTGCATGCATGATCGCCTCTTCGGTGATCTCGGCGCCGCGCTGCTCGGCGCAGAGGCGGCCGCCGTACATCACCACCACGCGGTCGCAGAGGTTGGTGATCTCCATCACGTCCGTCGAGTAGAAGATCACCGCGCCGCCGGCATCGGCGAACTGGCGCACCAGGCTGTAGATCTCGTGTTTCGTCCCGACGTCGACACCGCGGGTCGGGTCGAACAGCAGCAGGATCCTGCTCTCCGCGAGCAGCCACTTGGCGATCGCGATCTTCTGCTGGTTGCCGCCGCTGAACGAGGCGCATGGCCGGTAGAGCGCCCGCGGATGGACCTGCAGGCGCTCGAGCACGCGGTCGACGCAGCGCCGCTCGCGCTCGAGGTCGAGCCAGCCGAAGCGGGCGAAGCGGTCGATCACCGGCAGCGACGCGTTCTCGCGCCCCGACAACTTCAGGGCCAGCGCCTCGGTCTTGCGGTCCTCGGGGACGAGGCTGATGCCGATGCCGGCCTGGATCGCATCGCGCGGGGACGCGAGCGAGACCGGCTGCCCGCGCACCTCGATCGACCCGCCGTCGATCGGCGTCAGGCCGAAGATGGCGTAGAAGAGTTCGTTCTGCCCCATGCCCTGCAGCCCGGCGACGCCGAGGATCTCGCCGGGCCAGACGGCCAGCGAGGCGCCGTTGAGCTTGCCCTTGACGCGCAGATCGCGCACCGCGAGCGCGGGCACGTCGCCGTGCACCGGCGCGGCCTGGCGCGGCGGGAACACGGCCGAGAGGGAGCGTCCGATCACCAGCTTGACGACCTCGCGGTCGCTGATCTCGGGCGCGTCGAAGCTGCCGACATGGCGGCCGTTGCGAAGGATCGTCAGGCGATCGCAGAAGCTGCGCACCTCGAGCATCCGGTGCGTGATGAAGACGACCGTCGTGCCCGCCTTGCGCAGGTCCTGGAGGCGGCGCCCCAGCCACTCGACGTCGCGGGCCGACAGCGCCGACGTCGGCTCGTCGAGCAACAACACCTTCGGCTCGCGCGCCAACGCGCGGGCGATCTCGAGCTTCTGGCGGATCGGCAGCGCACACGAGCGCACGTCCAGGCGCGGGTCGATGTCGGTGAGTTCGAAGCGCTCGAGCGCTTCTTCGACCCACCGCCTGGCGCGGCGCCGATCGAGCAGGAAGCCGTGCTGCAGCGGGGCGTCCGGCAGCAGCAGGTTGTCGGCGATCGACAGGTCCGGAACGAGGCTGATCTCCTGGAACGCGGTGCGGATGCCGAGCGCCTGTGCATCGCCCGGGCTGCGGATCTGCGCCGGCTGGCCGAAGACGGTGATCGATCCGCTGTCGGGCCGGGTCAGGCCGCTGAGCATCTTGACGAGCGTCGACTTGCCCGCACCGTTCTCGCCCAGCAGGGCATGGACCTCGCCGGCCTCGATCGTGAACGACACGCCGTCGAGCGCGCGGGTCGCGCCGAAGCTCTTGGCGATCCGGTCGACGACGATCGCGGGGTCGTTTCCCTCTGGACGGGACATGGTCATCGCTTCCTGTTCAAGATCCGCACGAATCGAACCCGGCGGCGGCATGCCGCTGCCTGCCGGATGCACGGAATCTCGCGTCAGGGCTGGCGCGGCTCGGGCTCGCCGGCCATCGCGGCCTTCAAGCCGATCTCGGGGGTCGCGGGCGAATAGATGTTGGCCATGTAGTCGGGGGCGATCACCTTCGGATCGAAGACGTTGCAACCGTCCTTCATCTCCTGCCAGGTCCCCTGCTTGCAGAGGCGGATGTTCTCGGAAGTGACGATCTGCAGCGGCAGGATGGTTTCCTTCGGCACGCTCTTGTCGCCCTGCAGAACCTTGAGCGCCAGCTTCAGCGCGAGCGCGCCGGACATCGGCGGGCTGTCGAGCGAGATGCCGGGCGCCCCCATCGGCGCGTAGGGCATGGTGGCCCCGGCGATGGCGTCTTTCGGCAGCATCGCCACGCGGGTGGCATTGGCGCCATCGGTGCCGTAGGGCGTCATCTTGTCGCCGTGGGCCGCCGTCTGTTGCTGCCAGGCGGTCCAGCCGCCGCCGCTGCCCAGGATGCCGTCGATGTCCGACCACTTGTGGCTGGCCATGAACTCCGAAATCACCTTCTCCGTGATCGCGAGCGACCACATGCCGTTGACCTCGCCGACGATCTTCATGCCCGGATATTTCGCCACGACCTCGCGGTAGGCCCGGTTGCGATCGGTATCGGTCGTGGTCCCGGGCACGCCGGTGACGAGCAGCATGTTGCCCTTGTAGTTGTTGTATTTCGCGACCCATTCGGCGGCGGTGGACGCGAGCTTGGCCTGGTCGGGATGGACCGTGTAGGCGCAGGGCTCGGTCACGATGCTGTCGTAGGCGAAGACCACCACGCCCTTGCTGCAGGCGTTCTTGATCGCGGCATTGAGGGCCGTCGGCGAGATCGGATACAGCACGATCGCGTTCGCACCGGCCGCGACCATCGCGTTGATCTGCTGGATCTGCTTTTGCGCCACCGGACCGGCCACCTGGACCTGGAAATCCACCTGGTCGCCGTAGTACTTCGCCATGGCCTTGACCATGTTGGTGGCCTGGCTCTGCCAGCCATTGCCGACGTAACTCTGGCTGAGATAGATCTGGTACTTCTTGGTCTGGGCCGTCGCCGGCGCTGTCGCGCTGAACAGTCCCGCGGCCAACGCAAGGCCGATGACTGCGCTTCTCGAAATTGCCGTTCCGGTCATGTCTGTCTCCTGGTGAGCGCCGGCAGCGGCGGATCGCCGTGCCGATTCTTGGACCTCATTGGATACAGGCCCGACTAATTGACGCCATGCGGACAAACCCGCTTCGCTATCTCATTGAGTAGTCGTGAGAGTGTGCCAATGCATTGGCATCTATCGGGTAAACGTCGCTGAACCGGATACATCATTGACGTTCATGAAAAGCGTGCATGGAAGTCTTCTCCTGTCGCCGACCGGACGCCGCCGGGCGGAAGCTTGCGATCACAATCGGGGGCAAGCTCACGGCACAGTCGCTTCACATTCGGTAGCTCTCGAGGACAGGTCATGGCTGGAAGTTTGGAAGGCAAGGTCGCGGTCATCACCGGCGCGGGCTCCGGCATCGGCCGGGCCACGGCGCTCCTGTTCGCCGAAGAGGGCGCGCGGGTCATGCTCGGCGACAAGACCGAGGCCGTGTTCGAGACGCAGCAGCGCATCGTGGCCGCCGGCGGCGTTGCCGAGGCCGCACAGATCGATGCGGGTGTCGAGGCGGACGTCGTCCGGCTCGTGGCGAGCTGCCTGCAGCACCACGGTTCGCTCGACATCGCCGGCATCTCCGGCAGCATGGCCGGCATCTTCGATTCGACGCCCGAGCAGTTCGCCGAGATCCTGCGCGTCAACCTGATCGGGCCCTTCCTGATGATCAAGCACGCCGGCAAGCACCTGGCGGACGCCGGGCGCGGCGGCTCCATCATTTGCACCGCCTCGGTCGCCGGCATCCGCTCGGGCGCGGGCGGCCCGGCCTACTCGGCGTCGAAGGCCGGCGTCATCAACCTCACGATGGTCTCGGCGCAACAGCTCAGCGGCACCGGTGTTCGCGTCAACGCGATCTGCCCGGGCCTCACCGAAACCGGCATGACGCAGGGCATCTTCGACTACGCGGTCCAGAAGGGCGTCACCGAGAAGATCGGCCGCTTGAACCCGCTGCGGCGCGCGGCCCAGCCGGTCGAGCTTGCGCAGGTCGCACTCTTCCTGGCCTCGGCGCAATCGAGCTACGTCAACGGCCAGGCCATTGCCGTGGATGGCGGGCTTTCGAGTTCGCACCCGGTGACGCGACAGCTGATGGGCCAGACCGCTGTTTGAGGTCGACGCGAGGGGGACGGAGCGGTCATGACCGCCCTCTCCCACTCTACCATCCATCCGGAGGTCGCCGAGGCGTGAGGCGCAGCGTGAGGAACCGGGAACGGCGATTGATCGATCGCGCACTGGAAAAGGCCGCCGGCTATGGATTCACCGAGCAGCCATTGGCGCCTGACTTCCGCGCCGCCATCGCAGCCGAAGTCATGAATCCACATTTCACGAAGTTCCACCTGGGGCGTGGCTTCGCCCTGCACCAGTTCAAGGAGGTCGATCCGGGGCCGCCGCACGACCACCCCTGCGACTTCACGACATTGATCCTCGAGCCGTATGTCGAGGACATCTACGCCGTCGACAACGTCGGGTGGACACGCGCCCGAGTCACTCGCAACGCCGGAGAGGTGCACACGGTCGTCGCTTCGACGATCCACACGATCGTGGCGCTGCCCTGCGGCGAAAGCTGGACCCTGGTGCGCTACGGCCCGCACGTGCGCGCGACCCGGTTCTATCGTTTCGGCGACGTCGTCGAGTCTCGTTCTCGCCGCGAGCGAAAGTGGCGGGTCGCGGCAGGCTGACCGAGGCGTCGTCAGATGCGCGACCGGAGGCTCGGCCCCGCCCCGGCTCGGCCGGGTACGCTTCCGGCGTGAGCACCGAGCCGCTCCTGCCCGACCGGCCACGCCGTGTCGTCATCGACGCGATGGCGGCGTCCGTGTCGACGTCGGTGTCAGCATTCGCTGACGTCAGCGTCTCCGTCCACCGGCGCAGAACCTTGTGGCCGGCGAAGACCGAAATCGAAGGCCGACGCCAGCTGCCACGGTCCGCCGAGGTAGTACCAGACCTCGAGACCGGTCGCTTCGACCTCCTCGGGCGCGAACGTCCGCTCGAGGTGATCGTGCAACGCCCTCGCGGTCGCCGGCGCGACCTTGTTCTGCACGGTGATGTGGAGGCGTCCCGGCCCGGCCCGGTCCTGTCGGCCGAGCAGCGGAGCCCAGCGATCCGCAAGACGCGTCCTGAGATTCAGGGCGTGTGGCGCGGCGAGGCCGTAGGCAACGCCACGGCCCAGGAACAGGAGGCGATCGACACGCATCGCGAAGGACTCGGTCGTGCTCGCCAGGTCGGCGACGTCGGTCAGCACGCGATCGATCGACGCCACCGGCAACGCGTGGAACAGCGTGATGTGGGCAGCCAGCCAGTTGCGCTCGGGCGGAAAATGGGCTTGTCGCAACGCGGTGAAGCGGGCAGCTGCAGACGCTTCCATCCGCAGCGTGACGATCAGCGATGTCGGGCTTGCCGTCACGCCGAGGTCGGGCGGAACCACGCGAGCTCGGATCGCATCGACGCGCGACCCGCCGGCGCGAACGAAGGGGAAAGACCGGCCATCGAAAGAGTATGCGCGCCGTCGCGATCCGGAACGATGCGCGAGGCGCGAGTTGCGCCCACGGTCAGACCATTGCGGTCGACGGCGGCTCTCGAGTTCGCCAGCTGCGCCACGCACTGCGTCTTCGGCAACCGGTCTGCGTCTCGAAGCTAGAGCCGGCGCACGTCAGTCATCTGAGAAGAATGAAGAATGATCTCGATCCGAACGCTCGCCGGCCTGTTTGCCGCTGCCGTCCTGTCCGCCGGCAGCGGGGGCGGCGGCGACGTCACGTCCGTCTCCGCCTGTGCGCCCGCCCCGGCGCCCGCGCCCGCCGGACCGACCTCCTCGGCGGCGCCGGGCGGGCTCTACGTCGGGTATTACCATCAAGACCCGGTCACCCATCCGGAAGACCCGACGCCGGGGGCCTTCACCCTCAACCTGCGGAGCGCGGATGGCAACTTCGCCGGCAGCATGTCTTTCACCGACGTGGGTTGCCAAAGCAGCCATGTCGGCGGACCCTCACGACCTTCCCCCGACGGAGCATCGACATGCGACCGACCGTTCAGGCCAAGCGCGCCGCCTTTCGCACACTGCACGCGCAGGGCTGCTTCCTCCTGCCCAATCCGTGGGACATCGGCAGCGCCCTCATGCTCCAGGGGCTCGGCTTCGAGGCGCTCGCAACGACAAGTTCGGGCCACGCCTGGTCGCTCGGCCGGCCCGACGGCGGCACGCCGCGCGCGGCGCTGCTCGAGCACCTCCGAACCATGGTCGAGGCGACCGACCTCCCGGTCAACGCCGACTTCGAGAGCGGCTACGCGCCCGACCCTGCCGGTGTCGCCGAAAGCGTGCGGATGGCGGTTGCGACCGGCGTCGCCGGGCTCTCCATCGAGGACTCCACCGGCGATCCGGGCGATCCGCTGCGGAGCGTGGACGACGCGGTGGCCCGGCTGCGGGCGGCACGCGCGGCCATCGACGACGCGGGCGGCGACACCTTGCTGGTCGGGCGCGCCGAGAACTTCATCGTCGGCCGCCCCGATCTGGACGACACGATCGCGCGCCTGCGCGCCTACGCCGAGGCGGGCGCGGATTGCCTCTATGCGCCGGGGATCCGCACCCGGGCGCAGATCGACGCGGTCGTGCAGGCCGTCGCCCCGAAGCCGGTCAACCTGCTCATCGGCGCGACCAGCGAATGGACGCTGGCCGACGTGGCGGCGATGGGCGTGCGGCGGGTCAGCGTCGGCGGCGCGCTGGCGCGCGCGGCCTGGGGCGGGTTTCTCGCGGCTGCCCGCGCGATGGCCGAGGGCGGCCGGTTCGACGGCCTGGCCGGCGCGACGTCGGGCGACGAGCTGGACGCGTTCTTCAGAAAGGCAGCAGAGGGGCCGGGGGCCACGACGCGATGAAAGGCGCGGTCCGTCGGGTCGGGCCGCTGTCGACCGATCGCGAGCCCTGCACACCGCGGCCCCCCCACGACGCGGCGTCGCCGATCCGGCATCATGACCGACCCGA
>CAZZWY010000100.1:0-2100 GCA_964657785.1 uncultured Acetobacteraceae bacterium | reverse complement strand
GATCGACGAAGGAACGCCATGCGCAGGAATCCGAACACGCCCGCCGGCACGGTCCATCGCCTGAGTCTCGACAGCGAGGCGCTGAAGGGCAACCTGCTCGGCGATTCCCACCACCGGATCGTCGACGTCTACGTCCCGCACGGGCACGAGGGCCGCGGGCTGCCCTTGCTGGTCGACATCGTCGGCTTCACGGCCGGCGGGCCGGCGCATACCAACTGGAAGAACTTCGGCGAGAACGTGCCCGAACGGCTCGACCGGCTGATCGCCGCCGGCGAGATGCCGCCGGTGGTCGTCGCCTTCCCGGACTGCTTCACCCGGCTCGGCGGCAACCAGTACGTCAACTCGGTCGCGATGGGCCGCTGGGACGATTTCCTGCTGACCGAGGCCGTGCCTTCGGTCGAAGCCCGTTTCGGCTGCGGCGGCCCGGGCCGGCGCGGCCTCTTCGGCAAGTCGAGCGGCGGTTACGGCGCGATGGTGCACGCCCTGCTGCACCCGGATTTCTGGAACGCCGCCGCGGTGCATTCGGGCGACATGGGGTTCGAGCTGATGTACCGCCACGAATTCGTGCCGGTGCTGCGCGCCCTCTCGAAGGACCCCGACGTCGGCCGATGGGTCGACGCCTTCTGGGACGCGAATAAGCCCAAGGACAGCGACGTCCACATCCTGATGATGCTCGCCCAGGCCGCCAGCTTCGATCCCGATCCGTCGGCACCCTACGGCGTGCGCCTGCCCGTGACGCTCGACACCTGCGAGCCGATCCCCGAGCGCTGGGCGAACTGGCTGGCCTGGGACCCGCTGACGCTCGTCGAGGCGCACGGACCGGGTCTCGCCGCGCTCAAGGCGCTCTACATCGATTGCGGGGAGGTCGACCAGTACAACCTCGTCTACGGCGCGAGGCGCATGCACCAGCGGCTGACGGCCATGAACGTGCCGCATGTCTACGAGGAATTCGCCGACGACCACTCGTCGGTCGATTACCGGATGGACGTCAGCCTGCCGATGCTGGCGAAGGCGCTTGTCGATTGAAGCGCGGGGGGGCTCCCGCGCGCCGGCTCACGCATACCGCTTCTGGCAACGCTCGCAAGCGAAGCTGCGCCGGTCGAGCTCGCCCAGGTGGCGGCGCATCGGCCTTCTTCCACTCGTGGGACGCGAACGCGTCCTGCCGCGCCTGAAGCACCAGCTCGCGCCGCTCGGCGGCCAGCAAGGCGCCGGCACCCACCCATGCACCCGCGCGGCCGCGCGCGCTGCGCGCCGGCGGGGCCCCGCGGGGTCCAGCCGTCGAACCCGGCCAGGGAAGCGCCAAGCCGCCGCCCGGCCCGGCGTGGTTTAGGCTGGCGCCATGAACGACACCGTCGCCGCGCTGTACCGGGAGGAGAGCCGGCGCGTGTTCTCGACGCTGCTGCGGCTGCTCGGCAGCTTCGATGCGGCCGAGGACGCGTTGCACGACGCCTTTCTCGCCGCCGCCGAGCAGTGGCCGCAAGCGGGCGTTCCGGCGAACCCGGTCGCCTGGCTGGTCTCGGCGGGACGCTTCAAGGCGATCGATCGCATCCGCCGCGACCGGCGGTTCGTCACTGCCGACGAGGCCCTCGACGCGGTGGCCGACGACGCCCCCGGCTGGGAGCAGCGCCACGACGAACGCGCCGCGATCGAGGACGACCGGCTGCGCCTGGTCTTCACGTGCTGCCACCCGAGCCTGGCCGAGGAAGTGCGGATCGCGCTGACGCTGCGCGAGGTCTGCGGGCTGACGACCGAGGCGATCGCCGGCGCCTTCCTCATCGCCGCGCCGACGCTCGCACAGCGCATCGTCCGCGCCAAGGCCAAGATCGCGGCAGCGCGCATCCCGTACGAGGTGCCGGGCGCGGCCGAGCGGCCGGCGCGGCTGGCCAGCGTGCTGCGGGTGGTCTATCTCGTCTTCAACGAAGGCCATTCGGCACACGCCGCGGGGCTCGCCGACGAAGCGATCCGCCTCGCGCGGCTGCTGCGCGCGCTGCTGCCCGAGCCCGAGCCCGAGGCGTGCGGCCTGCTCGCGCTGCTGCTGCTGCACGACGCCCGGCGCGCCGCACGCGCCACCGCCGCCGGCGAACTCGTGCCGCTCGAGGA
>CAZZWY010000099.1:5083-10172 GCA_964657785.1 uncultured Acetobacteraceae bacterium | reverse complement strand
GAGCCCGCCAGCGCGGCCTCCGCCGCGGCCGCGCTGGCCAGCGCCGAGCCGGCGCGCAGCGCAGGAACCGAACCCGCCGCCGATTCGACCGCAGACGCCGTCCTCGCCGGCTACGACTGGCCGGTGTCGACCCGCGTCACCTACACGCTGACCGGCAACTACCGGGGCGCCGTGAACGGCAGCGCGAACGTCGAATGGATTCGCGTCGGCACGCATTACCAGGTGCATCTCGACCTGCTCGTCGGCCCGAGCTTCGCCCCGGTGATCACGCGTCGCATGACGAGCGACGGCGAGATCGACGCGAACGGCCTCGCGCCGCGCCGCTACGACCAGCAGACCCGCGTCATGGGCAGCGACCGCAACCCGGCGACCTTGCGCTTCGAGCCGGGCGTCGTGGTGCTCGCCAACGGCGATCGGACGCCGAGCGTTCCCGGCGTGCAGGACGCCGCGAGCCAGTTCATCCAGCTCACCTACGTGTTCGGGAGCCGGCCGGCGCTGCTGCGGGTCGGCGGCACGGTCGACATCCCGCTCGCGCTGCCGCACAAGGTCGATGTCTGGACCTACGATGTGGTCGCCGAGGAAACCATCACGACGCCCTTCGGCGAGCTCGAGGCCATCCACCTCACGCCGCGGCGCAAGAGCGACAACCCCAACGAGCTGACCGCCGAGATCTGGTTCGCCCCGCGCCTGCGCTACCTGCCGGCGCGCATCCGGATCCAGCAGGGCGGCGACAATTTCCTGGATCTGGTGATCGACCGCCGGCCCGAGATGGCCGGCTCCTGAGGAGACCGCAATGACCTACGAGAACATCCTGACCGACGTGCGCGGCGACGCCGAGCGCAAGACCGGCGTGATCACGCTGAACCGCCCGAAGCAGCTCAACGCGCTCAACGACGCGCTGATGGACGAGCTCGGTGCAGCGCTCGAGGCGTTCGACGCCGATGCCGGCATCGGCTCGATCGTCATCACCGGCAGCGACAAGGCGTTCGCCGCGGGCGCCGACATCGGCGTGATGGCGACGCTCGGCTTCGCCGAAGCGTACGCGGGCGACTTCATCACCCGCAACTGGGAGACGATCCGCCGCGTCAGAAAGCCGGTCATCGCCGCCGTCGCCGGTTACGCGCTCGGCGGCGGCTGCGAACTCGCGATGATGTGCGACTTCATCATCGCCGCCGACACGGCCAAGTTCGGCCAGCCGGAGATCCGCCTCGGCATCATCCCCGGCGCCGGCGGCACCCAGCGCCTGCCGCGTGCGGTCGGCAAGGCCAAGGCGATGGACATGGTGCTGACGGCCCGCACGATCGACGCGGCCGAAGCCGAGCGCGGCGGCCTGGTCTCGCGAGTCGTGCCGGCGGCCGAGCTGATGACGGTCGCCCTCGCCGCCGCCGACACCATCAACGGGCTCTCGTCGGTCAGCGTGATGATGGCCAAGGAAAGCGTCAACCGCGCCTTCGAAGGCACCCTCAGCGATGGCATCACGTTCGAGCGGCGGCTTTTCCACTCGCTCTTCGCGACCGCCGACCAGAAGGAAGGCATGGCCGCGTTCCTGGAAAAACGCAAGCCGCAGTTCTCCCAGCGCTGACGGGCCGGGGGCTGCAGGCCGCGGGCAGGGGAAGACCGCTGTTTGACGCTACATTGCCGTGTCGCGTCCCCCTTCGACCCATGACCTTGCCTGCAGTACGCCTCTCTTGCCTGCCTCCTTCTTCGTCCCGCAAGCGGATCGCCGCCTGGGCGAGCGCCTCGATCTGCTTCTTCACGACCGGCTGCAGTTCGCTGTTCCAGGAGGGGGCGGCCACTGGCGCCGGTGTCGCCGGCACGGCGGTCGCGGCGAAGGTCACCCGCAACCCGACGGTCGCGGCCGGTATCGGCCTCGGCGTGCTCGCGGCGGCGCAGGCCGGCGTCAAGACGGTCGAGCGCAACTACCACGGTGACCAGCAGGACCTGATCGCCGAGACCGCCGGTGCACTCTCGGTCGGCGAAGTCGGGCGCTGGCGCAGCCACCACGCGGTGCAGCTCGAGCGTGACGAAGCCGGGCGCGTGACCGTGAGCCGGGTGATCAGCGCCAAGGACCTGCACTGCAAGGAGATCGTCTTCTCCGTCGACCAGATCCAGGAGAAGGTCGAGCGCAGCGCGTTCTACGTCGCGACCATCTGCCAGGACTCGGCGCGCTGGCGCTGGGCGTCGGCCGAGCCCGCGACCGAGCGCTGGGGCGCGCTGCAGTGACCGGCCGGGCTCATCGCTGCGCGGTTGCCGGCTTGGCCCTGACGATCGGCAGTCTGCTCTCGGGTTGCAGCTCGATCGGCGGCTTCACCGGTGCCGTGGTGGGTGCCGCCACCGGCGCCGCCACGACCAATCCGGCGGTCGGCGTCGTCGTCGGCATCGCCGTCCAGTCCGCGACCGACAGTGCCCTCCAGAAGTTGTTCCGCGACATGCAGCGCGACGAGCAGAACGCCATCGCCGCGCTCGCCGGCAGCATGGCCACCGGCGACCGGCGCCCGTGGGACATCCACCACACCCTGCCGTTTTCCGACGAGCGCGGCGAACTCGAGGTCGTGGGCGTGATCGAGAACCCGCTTGCGCCGTGCAAGGAAGTGCTGTTCTCCGTCGTTTCCGGCACCCGCGAGACGCCGCGCCGCGCGTCCTTCCTGACCCAGGCCTGCCAGCACTCGGACGGCCAGTGGCGCTGGGCCGCGGCCGAGCCGGCGGTGCGTCGCTGGGGCGCGTTGCAGTAGCACGCACACGGTAGCGGCCCCGGCCCGGCCAGGCCCGGTCGGGCGGCAGGCGCGCTGCACGGGTTTCCTGCCGGCTCGGCTCAATTTTCCGAGTGACGAGCCGATAAGGGGAGCAAGTGAAGCGGGGCGGCGGTCGGTGCGCCGACTGTTCCTTGCTCCTGCGACGAGCGCGACGACCCTCCGGCGCGCCGATCACCGAGCGACCGCCCCAGCGGTCGTCACCGAGGCTCGCCATGACGTTATCGCTGTCTGTTTCCTTCGCCGACCCCGACCTTTGCCTGGCGCTCTGCAACGCCAGCGACGCGGAGATCGACACGCTCGACTTCGGCGTGATCGGCATCGATGCGGAGAGCACGGTGCGCCGCTACAACAAGTTCGAATCCGACTGCGCCGGCCTGTCGCAGGACCGTGTCGTCGGCCACCCGCTCTTCACGATCGTCGCTCCCTGCATGAACAACTTCTTCGTCGCCCAGCGCTTCGAGGACGCCGCTGCCGACGACCGGCGGCTCGACGTGACGATCGACTACGTGCTGGCTCTGAGGATGCGCCCCGTCAAGGTCAAGCTGCGGCTGCTCGCCGAGCCCGGCGCGGCGTGGCGCTACGTGCTGGTGCAGCGGCGCCTCTGACGTGGGACATCCGTCGAGTTCAGTGGAGCGCGAGCTCGAGTCGCTGACGCAGTTTCTCTACATCGCGCCGGTCGGATTGATCCAGGCGTCGATGGATGGCGAAATCCTGTTGATCAACGCGATGTCGGCGAATCTGCTGTTGCCGATCGCCGGCGGCGACGGCCTCACCAATCTCTTCCACGCCTTCGAGCGCCTCGCACCGGACCTGCGCTCGATGGCCGACGCCTTCACCCTGCCGCAGGGCATGATCTGCGACGACATCCATCTCCAGGTGAGCGCGGGCGTGCCGGGCGGCCGGGACGCGCAGATCCTCTCGCTGAGCCTGCTCAAGCTCGACGCGATGCGGGTGATGGCGGTGCTCCGGGACGTATCGTTATCGGTTCGGCGCGACCGGGCGCTGCGCCAGAGCCAGTCGTGGATCACGACGATCCTCGCCGACAGCGGCGAATACGCCCTGATGTCGCTCGATCGCGACGGCAGCGTTCAGGCCTGGAACCCCGCCATCGGCCGCGTGACCGGCTTCGATGCGCGGGCGACGGTCGGGCACTCGTTCGCGATGTTCCAGCTCCCCGACCCGACCTCCTCGAGCGTGGCCGACCGCCTCGCCATCGCCCGCCGCGACGGCTGGAGCCTCGAGGACGGCTGGTACCTGCGTGCCGACGGTTCGCGCTTCTGGGGCAGCGGCCTGCTCGTGCCGCTCGACGGCGTGGACGCTGCGATGTTGGACGAAGTGCGCGACAAAGCGCACGATGAAGCGCGCGACGAGCCGTCCTACAGCCTCGTCATCCGCGACATCTCCCATCGCAGGGAGGCGCACGACGCGCTGCGCCGGTCGCTCACCTGCGACTTCCTGACCGGCCTCGCGAACCGCCGTGCGTTCTTCGAGGAAGCGGAGTGCGAGCTCCAGCAGTGGCGGCGCCTGATGCGCCCCTTCTCGCTGGTGATGATCGATGCCGATCACTTCAAGGCGGTGAACGATCGTCACGGCCACGCTGCGGGGGACTCGACCTTGCGGCATCTGGCCGAGCGGATGATGGAAGTCTGCCGTGCGCAGGACGTCCTCGCCCGCATCGGGGGCGAGGAGTTCGCCTGCCTGCTGCCGGGAACGACCCTCGAGGGTGCCCGCCTGCTCGCCGACCGCCTCTGCCACTCGATCGCCGTGGCGCCGGCGGAGGTCGACGGCCTGCAGATCCCGGTCACGGTGAGTGTCGGCGTCGCGACGATCACGGCGGAGGTCGACGGCGTCGACGAACTGCTCCGGCGCGCCGACGCCGCGCTCTACGCCGCGAAGGCGGCCGGCCGCAACCGCGTGCTGTGCTGGACGCCCATTCCGCTCGATCCGCTGCCGCCTGTCTCGCGGGTCGATGGCTGAGCCCCGCCACTGATGGATTCGACCGCCCACGGCGCCCACGACGCGCTGATCCAGTTCCTCTACCAGGCGCCGATCGGCCTGCTGCAGACCGCGCTCGACGGGGAGATCACGATGATCAATCCGATGTCGGCGCGCCTGCTGATGCCGCTCGCGCCCGACGGCAATCTCGAAAACCTGTTCGACGTGCTCGCGCTCGCCGTGCCCGACCTGCGCGAGCGCGCGATGACGGCGCTGGCGCCGGGCGATTCCAGCGCGGCGCGCTTGCTTGCACTGATCGAACGCGAAGCGCTGCTGCTCGATCTGGCCATGCCGACCTATTTGCAATTGTGCGGCCAGGTGCCGCCGGCATGGCTGTCGTC
>CAZZWY010000099.1:0-5073 GCA_964657785.1 uncultured Acetobacteraceae bacterium | reverse complement strand
CGGCCGGCCGCGGCGTCCCCGTGCCGCAGACCCTGGCGCTCAGCCTGGTGAGGCTCGGCCCGGAGGCGCTCGTGGCGAGCCTGACCGACGTCAGCCTCATCGTGCAGCGCGAGCAGCAGCACCTGCAGTCGACGCTGAAGGATGCGTCGCGCCTGGACGCGCTCACCCGCTTGCCGAACCGCTTGGTCGTGATGGAGCGTATCGCCTTCGCCCTGACGTCGGCACGCGCCGATCCGCGCTGCGGCTTCGCGGTGATCTTCGTCAACTGCGACCGTTTCGACCGCGTCAACGTGACGTTCGGCTCGTCCGTCGGCGACGAACTGCTGCGCCTGATCGGGGCGCGGCTCGGCAGCGTCCTGCGGGTCACCGACGGCATCGGCGGCGCCGGCTCGGGCGAGCCTTCGGCAGCACGGCTCGGGGGCGACGAATTCGTGATCGTCATGCAGCAGATGCGTCGCAGCGACGACGGCGTGCAGGTCGCGCATCGGGTCGGCGCCTCGCTCGCCGAGCCTTATCGGGTCGGCGAGCAACTGATCCACATCACGGCGAGCGTCGGCGTCTTCCTGAGTGCGCCCGACGCCGCGCCGGTCTCCCCCGCTGCTCAGCCGACGTCGGGCGCCGCGACCGCCCGGGATGCCCACGAGGTGCTGCAAAGCGCGAACATCGCGATGCAGGAATCCAAGCGGGCGGGCGGGGCGCGCTGCAGCGTCTTCGAGGCAGCGATGAAAGACCGGGCCACCCGCCTCGGCAGCGTCGAGAGCGAGCTGCGGGCGGCGATCGCCGCGGGCCATCTCTTCGTCGTCTACCAGCCGATCGTCGGGCTCGCGACCGGCGCCTGCACCGGCATGGAGGCGCTGGTGCGCTGGCGGCATCCGGCACGCGGCGTCGTGCCGCCGGTCGAGTTCATCGAGATCGCCGAGGAGACCGGCCTGATCGGCGCGCTCGGCAGCTTCGTGCTCGGCGAGGCGTGTTTCCAGATGGGTCGCTGGCAGGGCGAACTCGGCAGCGCCGCGCCGGGGCTGATGTCGGTCAACGTCTCGAAGGCGCAACTTCGGGACGGCAACTTCGGCGTCGTCGTCGAGCAGGCGCTCGCGGCGAGCCGGCTGCCGGCCCATCGGCTCCAGCTCGAAGTCACCGAGAGCCTCGCCGGGCAGGACGAGCAGGTGCGCCAGCAGCTGCACCAGCTCAAGGCGCTCGGCCTGAAGGTCGCGCTCGACGACTTCGGCACCGGCTACTCGTCGCTTTCGAGCCTGCACCAGCTCCCCGTCGACGTGGTCAAGATCGACCGCTCGTTCGTGACCCAGCTCGAGTCGAGCGCGCATCACCGCGTCCTCGTCGAGGCGACGGTGAAGGTCGCCAAGAGCCTCGGCATGGGCACCGTCGCCGAGGGCATCGAGACCGAAGGCCAGGCCGCGGAGCTGACGCGACTCGGCTGCGATCGAGGGCAGGGCTACCTGTTCGCCAAGCCGATGGCGGCGGGCGACGTCGGCGAGTGGCTGGCGCGCCGCGCGGGAGCCGAGCGCCCGGTGCCGTCGCACGCCGCTTGACGGAGACGCCGCCGCGCCCCGGCGCGGAAGAGGATCGACTGCAGCCGTTGCACCTCCGGGAAAACCGCCGCACGTTCAAACCGGCGCAGGGGCAATATGCACGCCAGTTCGACGGGCGCCCTGCGCCGACCCTCAACCGGAGACAGCGATGAGCGATTCCAGGACAGCAGTGGCGGGCGCGCGCCCCGCCGACGTCGACGTGGTCGTGGTGGGTGCAGGCTTCTCGGGCCTCTACCTGCTCCACAAGCTGCGCGGACTCGGCTTCAGCGTGCGGGTGCTGGAGTCGGCCGCCGACGTGGGCGGCACCTGGTACTGGAACCGCTACCCCGGTGCGCGCTGCGACATCCCCACCACCGACTACACCTTCAGCTTCGACCCCGCGCTGGAGAAAGCCTGGACCTGGTCCGAGAAGTACGCCACCCAGCCCGAGATTTTGCGATATGCGCAATTCGTGGCCGAGCGCTACGACTTGCGGCGCGACATCGACTTCAACACCCGCGTCGAGGCGGCGCGCTGGGACGACGCCGCCAGCCGCTGGCACATCCGCACCGGCACCGACGCCCGGATCACCGCGCGCCACCTCATCATGGCCAGCGGCTGCCTGTCGGTGCCCAAGGAGCCCGACATCCCCGGTGCCGGCCGTTTCCAGGGCCCCACCTATTCCACCGGCCGCTGGCCGCACCAGGGGGTCGACTTCACCGGCAAGCGGGTGGCGGTGATCGGCACCGGCTCGTCGGGCATCCAGTCGATCCCGCTGATCGCCCAGCAGGCGTCGCAGCTCACCGTGTTCCAGCGAACGCCCAACTACTCGATCCCGGCCGGCAACGGCCCGGTGGCGCCCGAGCGCCGCGCCCCGCTCGAGGCCGACCGCGCCGCCTACCGCCAAGCCGCCAAGTGGTCACGGGCCGGGGTGCCGTACGAGTCCACCCAGGTCTACGGCCGCTACAGCACGCCGGACGTGCAGGCCGAGCGCTTCGAGGCGGCCTGGAAGACCGGCGAGCTGATCCCGATGCTCAGCGTGTTCGCCGACCAAATCCTCTTCCCCGACGCCAACGACATCGTCGCGGGCAAGCTGCGCGAGAAGATCCGGGCGGTGATCGACGACCCGGAGACGGCCGCGCTGCTGGCACCGAAGGACCACCCCTTCGGCACCAAGCGCCCGTGCCTGGACACCGGCTACTACCAGACCTTCAACCAGCCGCACGTGCGCCTGATCGACCTGCGCACCCGGCCCATCGCGAGCATCACCGAGACCGGCGTCGCGCTCGCCGACGAGACGCTCGAGGTCGACGCCATCGTCTACGCCACCGGTTTCGACGCCATGACCGGCGCCATCGTGGCGGTGGACGTCACCGGCCGGGACGGCCTCACCCTGAAGCAGAAGTGGGCCGCCGGTCCCATCACCTATCTCGGGCTGATGTCGGTGGGCTTCCCCAACTTCTTCACCATCACCGGGCCGGGCAGCCCGTCGGTGCTGTCGAACATGATGGTCTCCATCGAGCAGCATGTCGACTGGGTGAGCGACTGCCTGGTGCGCCTGCGCGCCGACGGCCTGACCACCATCGAGCCGACCCCGGCGGCCGAGGCCGGCTGGATGGTGCACAACGACGATTGCGCGGCCATCACCCTCTTCCCCCGCGCCGATTCCTGGTACATGGGCGCCAACGTCCCGGGCAAGCCGCGGGTGTTCCTGCCGTACGTGGGTGGCGTCGACGCCTACCGCAAGGCCTGCGACGAGGTGGTGGCCCGGGGCGACCTCGGCCTGCGCCGCAGCGGCCCGGCCGGCACGCGGTGCCACGACGGCGTGGTTCGGCAACTGCAGCCCGACGTCGCCATGGTGCTCGACATGCTGGCCGGGATGAATCTGCCGACGTTCGATTCCATGTCGGCCGAGCAGGCGCGCGACTTCCTGACGCAGCTCAACGCCGCGCGCCCGCCCGGCCCGTCGGTGGGCGAGATCGTCGACGCAACCCTGCCCGGCGCGGCCGGTCCCCTGAACTACCGGCTCTACCGCCCGGCCACCCCCGGGCCGCATTCGGTGGTGCTGTACTTCCACGGCGGCGGCTGGGTCCTCGGCAGCCACGACAGCGACGACCCGCTGTGCCGCGACCTGTGCCGGCGCAGCGGCTGCCTGATCGTCTCGGTCGACTACCGGCATGCCCCCGAGGCGCGCTTTCCGGCCGCGGCCGACGACGGGCTGGCGGCGCTGCGCTGGGTGTCGGCGCACACCGCTGCGCTCGGCGGCGCGCCCGGGCCTGTCGCCCTCGCCGGGTGGAGCGCCGGCGCCAACGTCGCGGCCGTGACCTGCCAGCAGGCGCGCGATGCCGGCGGCCCGGCCATCGCCGGCCAGTTGCTGCTGACCCCGGTGACCGATTGCGAGATGGGCACCGGCTCCTACGGGGAGAACGCCGAGGGCTATGTGCTGACGGCGCCGCTGATGAAATGGTTCTGGGGCCACTACGCCGATGAATCCGACCGCGCCGATCCCCGGGCCTCGCCGCTGCGGGCCGAAAGCCTGGCCGACCTGCCACCGGCGTGCGTCGTCACCTGCCAGTTCGACCCGCTGCGCGACGAGGGCGTGGCCTATGCCGAGGCCCTGGCGGCCGCGGGCAACCGCGTGCAGCACATTCCGGCGCGCGGCCACACCCACACGTCGCTGACGATGATCGACGTGGTGGTGTCCGGCGAGCCGGTGCGCGCGGAGATGGCCGCTGCGCTGCGCAGCTTCTTCCAGCGTGCCACCGTGGCGGCCTGAGCCCGGCTCGACCCGCTACGGCGTCGGCGACCGCCTCGGCCCGGACACCTCGGTCTCTCGCGGTTCCGGGTCGCCGCCGCCTTCCGCCGGCACCGCCATGACCGCGGTTGCCTGGATCTCGATTCGGTAATCGGAGTCGATGAGCCGGGCCTCGACCGTCGCACGCGCGGGCGCGTGGCCGGGCGCGACCCACTCGTCCCAGACCGCGTTCATCGCCGCGTAGTCGCCGACGCTGCGCAGGTAGACGGTGGTGCTGACCAGGTGCCGCTTCGACGCACCCGCGAGGGCCAGCAGGCGGTCGATGTGGCCGAGGACGTCGCGGGCCTGGCCGGTGATGTCGAGCGACGGATCCTCGGCGACCTGGCCGGACAGGTAGAGCGTCCGGGTCGGCCCGGCGTCGACGACGACCATCTCGCTGAAGCGCGGCCCGCTTTCGTGGCGAACCACCTTCATGGCGACGGCATCCCGGCCGTGGCGAATCCCGGCGTCGCTGCGGCGGGGGCTCCCGCGAGGTTGCCGGGCCGGTTCCACCAGCCGCCGCCGAGCGCCTGGAAGAGCGCCGCCGCGTCGGTGAGCCGGGCCGCCTGCGCTTGGGCGAGCGTCAGCGCCGCCTGTTGCGCACCCTGTTCCGCCACCCGCAGCGCGAGTGGGCTGGCGTCGCCGAGCTGCACCTGGCGGCGCGTGCGGTCGAGGTTGAGCGTGACGGCGCGCTCGGCGTCGGCGGCGCTGCGCAGCGCGTCCCGGTCGCGGGCGATCGCCTCGAGGGCGCCG
>CAZZWY010000098.1:1390-10208 GCA_964657785.1 uncultured Acetobacteraceae bacterium | reverse complement strand
CAGGCCGGTCGACCGCGTAGGTCCAGAGCGCCGGCGCCCCCTCCGCTGCAAGTACGGCCGCGAGCTCGCGGCCGCGCACGTCGTCCAGGTTCAGCACCGCCGCGCGCAGGCCCGGCCAGCGAAACAGCGGCAGCTTGGCTTCCCAGTACGCCGCCATCGAGCCGTGGAAGTCGAGGTGGTCCTGGGTGAAGTTGCTGAAGAGGGCGACGTCGATCGTCGCGCCGGCGAGGCGGTGCTCGGCCAGGCCGATCGACGACGCCTCGATCGCGCACGCCGCGAGGCCCGCGTCGACGAAGCCGCGCAAGGCGGCGTGCAAAGTGATCGGGTCGGGCGTGGTGAGGCCGGTCGCGACGACGTTCGTCGGCCGGCCTGCCACGGGCGGCTCGCCGATGCCGAGCGTGCCGACGACGCCGCAGCGGCGCCCGAGCCCGGAGAGCGCCTGCGCCGTCCACCACGCCATCGACGTCTTGCCGTTGGTGCCGGTGCAGGCGACCATCTCGAGCGCGCGGCTCGGCTCGCCGGCGACGCGGCTGGCGAGCGGCCCGGTCGCGGCCTTCAACTGCGGCAGCGTCGCGACGGCCGCCGGGTCGGCGAGCCGGGTCCACTCGGTCTCGAACGCCTCCGCGCCCTCGCGCTCGACGATGCACGCCGCGGCGCCGGCCGCGAGCGCCTGCGGCACGAAGCGACGGGCGTCCGTCGCGTAGCCGGGCCAGGCGATGAAGGCGTCGCCGCGACCGGCGCGACGGCTGTCGGCGACGAGCCGCGAGGCGCCTCGGCGTTCGAGCCAGACCAGCGCCTCGTCGACCGAGTCGAGCGCGTGCAGGCGCATCAGAAGCTCTCCTCGTCGCCGGGCATCTTGCGGGTGACGATCTGCGACTTGACTTCGAGGTCCGGCGCAACACCCATCGTGCGCAGCGTCTGCTGCACGAGCTGGCTGTAGACCGGGCCGGCAACCTGGCCGCCGAAATACTGGCCGGCGCTCGGCTCGTCGACCATCACCGCAACGATGATGCGCGGCTTCATGATCGGCGCCAGGCCGACGAACCAGGAGCGGTACTTCTTCTGGTTGTAGCCCTTGCCTTCCTGCTTGTAGGCGGTGCCCGACTTGCCGCCCGTCGAGTAGCCGATCGCCTGCGCCTCCGGCGAAGTGCCGCCGGGCAGCGTCACGAGCGCGAGCATCGACCGCACCTCCTGCGCCGTCTTCGGCGAGAGCACGCGCACCCCGGGCACGCCATCTCCGGTGAGAGCGCCTTTGGTCAGGGTCACGGGGATGACCTCGCCGTCGTGCCCGAACATCGTGTAGGCATGCGCGATCTGGAACAGCGAGGCCGAAAGGCCGTAGCCATAGCTCATCGTCGCCTGCCCGAGCGTGCCCCAGGTCTTGAACGGCCGAAGCCGCCCGGTGACGGTGCCCGGAAAGCCGATCTGCGGCTTCTGCCCGAAGCCGGCGCGGGTGTAGAGCTCCCACATCTCGCGCGGCTCGAACATGAGGCCCATGCGCATCGCGCCGATGTTGCTCGACTTCTGGATCACTTCCGACACGGTGAGGTCGCCGTGCGCATGCGAGTCGCTGATGACGAAGCCGCCCATCGAGATCCGGCCGGGGGCCGTGTGAATGATGGTATTGGGCGTGACGCGGCCGGTCTCGAGCGCCCAACCGGCCACGATCGGCTTCATCGTCGAGCCGGGCTCGAACGAGTCGGTCATGGCGCGGTTGCGGAGCTGCTCGCCGGTGAGGTTGCGGCGATCGTTGGGCGAATAGCTCGGGTAGTTCGCGAGCGCCAGGACTTCGCCGCTCTGCGTGTCGAGCACGACGACGCTGCCCGCCTTGGCCTTGTTCGCGATCACCGCGTCGCGGATGCGCTGGTAGGCGAAGAACTGGATCTTCGAGTCGATCGTCAGGGTCACGTCCTGGCCGTCGACCGGCGGCACGCCCTCGCCGATGTCCTCGATCACGCGGCCGAGCCGGTCCTTGATGACGCGGCGCGTGCCGTTGCGGCCGGCGAGATCGCCCTGGCGCGCGAGCTCGATGCCCTCCTGGCCCTTGTCCTCGACGTCGGTGAAGCCGACGACGTGCGCCGCGGCCTCGCCTTCCGGGTACTGGCGCTTGTATTCGCGAACCTGCTGCACGCCCTTGAGCTTGAGTGCCAGCACGTCCTTCGCGACCTGGTCGTCGGCGAGGCGCTTCAACCAGACGAAGTTCGGGTTCTCGGCGAGCTTGGCGTCGAGTTCGGCGGGCGTCATGCGCAGGAGCTTCGCGAGCTGCAGCCGCTGATCCGGCTCGAGGTCCACTTCCTTCGGAATCGCCCAGAGCGAAGGCGTCGGAATGCTCGACGCGAGCAGGAGACCGTTGCGGTCGAGGATGCGACCGCGGCTCGCCGGCAAGGCGATCGTGTGGGCGTAGCGGATCTCGCCCTGGCGCAGAAAAAAATCGGTGCCGATGAGCTGCACGTAGACCGCCCGGCCGAGCAGCAGGCAGAACGCCAGGCCGACGATGGCGACCAGCAGCTTGGAGCGCCAGGGCGGCGTTCGCGACGCCAGCAGCGGGCTCGTCGAATAGCTCACGCTGCGCACGCTCGTCACCCCTGCGCGCGGCTTGGGTCGGGCGGCGGCGGGCCGCCCCCGCAAGCGGCGCAGGACGCTCATCGCGCCGCCTCGGTCGCCGGCGCCGAGGCCTGGCTGATGTCGTTGAGGTACATCGTGACCGCCGGGGTCGCACTCCGC
This sequence comes from uncultured Acetobacteraceae bacterium, assembly GCA_964657785.1. GTDB lineage: Bacteria > Pseudomonadota > Gammaproteobacteria > Burkholderiales > Burkholderiaceae_C > LMDS01. The sequence goes on along the minus strand of CAZZWY010000098.1, from coordinate 7,484 downwards.
ATCGCGAGCCGGTCGCGCGCGGCCTTCTCCACCCGCAGCGGCGTTGCCTGCGACTGCTTCTCCGACTTCAGGCGCTCGTAGTCGCTCTCGAGCACGCGGTCCTCGGTGCGGGCGCGGTCGAGTTCGTTGAAAAGTCTGCGCGCCTCGTGCGAGACGCGGATCAGCGAGACGCTGCTGAAGATGAGGGCGATCAACAGGATCACGTTGAAACGGCTCATGACGCAGCTCCCGCGTCGGTCCGCTCGGCCACCCGCATCACCGCCGACCGAGCCCGCGGGTTGCGGAGCGTCTCGGTGATGTCGGGCTTGACCCGAGCGACCGCGCGCAGCCGGTGCGGCCGCTCGGGCGCGAACGGCGCGCGGCGGTCGACCTCGGTCCGGCTCTCGCGGGCGATGAAGGTCTTGACGATCCGGTCTTCGAGCGAATGAAAGCTGATGACGACCAGCCGGCCGCCCGGGACGAGCAGATCGAGCGACGCGCTCAGGCCTTGTTCGAGCTCCTCAAGCTCGGCGTTGACGAAAATCCGAAGAGCCTGAAATGTGCGCGTTGCAGGGTTCTGGCCCGCTTCGCGGGTCTTGACCGAACGAGCCACGAGGTCGGAAAGCTCCCCGGTGGTTCGAACTGGATTCCCGCTTTCGCGCCGAGCAACAAGCGCCTTTGCAATCTGTAGAGCAAACCGTTCTTCCCCATGGTCACGAATCACCTCGGCGATGTGGCGCTCGTCCGCGCGAGCCAGAAAATCCGCGGCGCTCTCGCCGCGGGTCGTGTCCATCCGCATGTCGAGCGGGCCGTCGAAACGAAAGCTGAAGCCGCGCGCCGGGTTGTCGATCTGCGGCGACGAGACGCCGAGGTCGAGGAGCAGCCCGTCGATACGGACGACGCCGAGCGCGGCGAGCGTCGCCGCCATCCGCGCGAAGCTGGTGTGGTGGATCGAAAAGCGCGGGTCGTCGATGCGCGAGTCGCCGGCCAACGCGGCCTCGACCGCCTCCGGGTCGCGATCGATCGCGATCAACCTGCCGGCGGCCGACAGCCGTGCCAGCACGGCCCGCGAGTGGCCGCCGCGGCCGTAGGTGCCGTCGAGGTAGACGCCGTCGGGCGTCGTGACCAGTGCATCGACGGCCGCGCCGAGCAGGACGGTCGTGTGCTGCCAGTCGGTGGCATGGGCTTGCGGGCTGACCATGGTGCGTTCCGGGGTGCACCCGGCTTCAAAAGGCGAAGCTCTTCAGCGACGCCGGCATCTCGGACTGCATCACCCGGGCTTCGGCCTCCTGGTGGGCTGCGGCGTCCCAGAGCTCGAAATGGCTGCCCATGCCGAGCAGCATCACGTCGCGCACCAGGCCCGCGGCCGAACGCAGCTCGGGCGCGATCAGCACTCGCGACGACGCGTCGATCTCGACGTCCATCGCGTTGCCGAGGAACACCCGCTTCCAGCCGCTCGCCTCCATCGGCAGGGCGGCGACCTTGTCGCGAAAGGTGAGCCAGGCGGGGCGGGGGAAAATCAACAGGGCGCCCTCGGGATGTTTGGTGATCGTGAGTTGGTTGACTTCCATGGCGTTCAGCAGCTCGCGGTGACGCGCCGGGATCGCAATGCGACCCTTGCCGTCCAGCGTCAGGGCCGAGGGGCCCTGAAAAACGATTTCTGCCACGAAACTCCACGAAAGTGCATTTTTTGCCACTTTATCGGAAGCCGGGTGAGCGGTCAACGCGATTTCATGCGCCAAAAACCAATGGAATCAAGGACTTACACGTCTGATTCAACCTACGGCAAATCGCTTAAATCGTTCAAAAACAACGACCTGGCGTGCTCTTCGCAAGTGTTGATTGAAAAACGATGCCGACGGGCGTGGGGGTGAAAGCCCGCCGCGGTGAGCACTTCACGCGGTTGCGACGCCGCGGTCGAGGAGGCCTTCCAGCAACGCTGCAGGGCCGGCGACGGCCCCTCGGGGCTTTGGACGACAATCCGGGCGCCCCCTCAGACAACTCGATTTCGACTCCATGGCAGCCTTCGACACCGAGCGCGTGACCAGTGTCCACCACTGGAACGATTCCCTCTTCACCTTCACCTGCACCCGGGCCGCATCGCTGCGCTTCGAAAGCGGGCACTTCGTGATGGTCGGCCTCGAAGTCGACGGCAAGCCGCTGATGCGCGCCTACAGCATCGCCAGCGCCCACTATGCCGAGGAGCTCGAGTTCTTCAGCATCAAGGTCCAGAACGGGCCGCTGACGTCCAAGCTCCAGCACCTGCAGCCGGGCGATCCGGTGCTGATCGGCCGCAAGCCCACCGGCACGCTGGTGCTCTCGGACCTGCTGCCGGGGAAGAACCTGTATCTCTTCGCCACCGGGACCGGTCTCGCGCCGTTCCTGAGCATCATTCGGGACCCCGACACCTATGAGCGCTTCGACAAGGTCGTGCTCGTGCACGGCGTGCGCGTCGGCAGCGAACTCGCCTATGCCGACTTCATCGAGGCGGAACTGCCGCGTCACGACTACCTCGGCGAGCAGGTGAGCCAGAAGCTGATCTACTACCCCACCGTCACGCGCGAGGCGTTTCGCAACCAGGGACGGCTTACCACCCTGATCGAGAACGGCAAGCTCACGGCCGACATCGGGTTGCCGCCATTGAACCCCGAGACCGACCGCGCCATGATCTGCGGCGGGCCGGCGATGCTCGCCGACCTGCGCGTCGTCCTGGACGCGCAAGGGTTCGCGATTTCCAAGGGCATCGGCCAGGCCGGGCACTACGTGATCGAGCGCGCTTTCGTCGAGAAGTAGCCGGCCGGGGCACCGCAGCGTCCGGGCGTATCAAGGCCCTTCTTTTGTCAGTGCCGGAGGTTGAGTTTCCATCCGAGCGCCTCATGTTGCGCTCAACTGTCCCCCCACTGGAGGAATCGATTCATGAAACGCTGGCTGATTTCGCTGTCCTTTGCCGCCCTCTTCGCGTCGCTCGCCTCGGCGGCGTTCGCCTTGCCGACCGTCAACGACGTACAGGCCCAGGTCAAGAAGGGCAACTTCACGGAAGCCCAGTCGATGATGCGCGAGGTGGTCGAGGCGCGCCCTTCGAGCGCCAAGGCGCACTACCTCTACGCCGAGATCCTGGCCCACAACGCGCGTTTCGCCGACGCGGCGGAACAGGCGCGGATGGCCAAGGAACTCGACCCGACGCTCAAATTCACCGACCCCGACAAGTTCCGCAGCTTCGAAGGCTTGTTGGACCGTGAACAGCAGCGCACCGCGGTCCGGTCCGCACCGCCGGCTGCCGAGCAACCCCGGCAATCGGCCGCTCCCGTGACCACGGCCCCGATGGCGGCCCCGGCCGAGGCGCCGGTGCAGCGAAGCGGTGGTATTCCCGTCTGGGTGTGGATCGGCGTGGCGGCGGTCGCCTTCTTCGCGTGGCGCATGATGCGCACCCGCGCAGCCCCGGCAATGATGCCGGCCGGTGCCTCCTACGGGCCCGCCGCCGCCGCACCGTCGTATGGCCCGGGTTACACGCCGAACACCGGCTTCGGCGGTGGTGGAATGATGCAGCCGGGTCGTGGCGGCAGCGGCCTGCTCGGCACGGGACTCGCGGCAGCGGGGGGTGTGGCCGCCGGGATGATGGCCGAGAAGTGGCTGGAGGGGAATCGCGAACACGACGCGAATCCGGGCAGCGCGGCATTCGACAGCGGCGATGGCAGCACCGTCGCGCCGCAACGTGACGAGGCCGCCCAGGCCCTCGAAAACCGCGACATCGACTTCGGCAGCGGCAACGACTGGGGCGGCGATGCCGGATCGTCCGACGCCGGCTCGTTCGACAGCGGCAGCTCTGGCGGCGGCGACGACAGCTGGTAACACTGTGGTGCCGCTCGCTGCGGCACCCGGTCCGTGGCGTCGAATGTCGAAAAAAAAGCAGACCGAAACGGGTCTGCTTTTTTATATGCCCGCCGCCCTCAGGCCAGCGGGCCCGATCTGCAAGGCGTCAGATCTTCTTGACGGCGTCACCAACGTTTTCCTTGGCGTCGCCGAAGCTGGACTGCACCTTGCCGGAGGCCTTGTCCAGCTTGCCTTCGGCTTCGAGTTCCTTGTTGCCGACCACCTTGCCGGCGACTTCCTTGATGCTGCCCTTGACTTCTTCGACGCGGCCCTTGACTTGATCCTTGTTCATCGCAATTCCTTTGAGATTGAGAGGAGTGAAGACGACGATGTGTCGTCGTCGGCCCGCAACCAGATGACACAGCGAGTCGATGGGGCGAACTTTGCCGAGTCGCCCGCAAACGGTCTGTCGGTATCGGCGCGATCCGTTCGTAGGACGATGCCAAGACGCCCGAACCAAGGCGACGACGAACTTGGTCGACGCGTGGCAGCGCACCTCGAGGACGTCGTGGGAACCCTCCCACATCAAATGAGGCGCGGGACGACATCGGCATGCGCCGGCCGCCTAATCCGCCCCCGAGCACTTGCGGCGATGCTCCGTTCCGCGGCCCGAGGGGTTTCCATCCATCCGGCACGCTCAACGTCACCCACCGGAGAACCCCATGCTTCACTACGCCGTCGTCTTTCTCGTCATCGCACTCATCGCTGCGCTGTTCGGTTTCGGGGGCATTGCCGCCGGTGCCGCGGGCATCGCCAAGATCCTTTTCCTGGTCTTCATCGTGCTGGCCGTTGCCACGTTCATCTTCGGCCGCGGCCGCGGTGGACTCTGAACGACTTGCGCTGAACGGCCGCCATCGACCTGCGCTCCTCGGGGCGCAGGTCGGTCACGACACCCCGACTGCCGGAGCATCGCGTTCTCCGCGGCACCCTTGACGCCTTCTGCGACCACCCGCAGTCCGAGCGTCTGACCGAGCCCGATGATCGCCTGCGTGATTGCGAGGTCCGCCGGCTCCTCGAGCATGTCGCGCACGAAGCTCTGGTCGATCTTGAGCTTGTCGAGATCGGTCATTGGGCCTCGGCGCGCTCTTTTGGGGCGGGCGGCGAGGCCAACCGCCCGTGGATCTCATTCCGCCGTGATAGGACGGGGCCAGCGAGGGAAGCCCGCCTCCTCGTCACTGCGGCCCGCATCGCCCGCCGATGCCGACCCGCGCCGGCACCCGGACCGGATCAGATCAGTTGGATTCCTTGATCAAGCGTCCCGCGGCCGCCTGCAACGGCCGGGCGTTCATCGGGTAGAGGTGGGCGAAGATCCCGACCTGCTCGGCCGAGATCGGCAGGGGTGTCTTCATCACCATCCAGAGAACGCCTTCGCTACACGGCGGTGTCGTCAATGAGCCCATGTAGGTGTAGTAGCTGCGTGTGGCGGGAAGCAGGTCGTTCGGATCGAGCAAGGTCCGGGCTACGACCTCGTCGCCTTTTTCGAGCGGCAGGTTGTTCCAGACCGTCTGCACCGGCTTCAGGGTGCTGCCGCGTTCCAGCAGCACCGCGATCACGGCGAGGTGCCCGTCGAGATCCCGATGCACCAGGTGCACGACCATGTCGAACTGCTTGCCGTTGATGCGTTCTTCGGACGGTCGGTGGAAATGGAACTGGATCAGGTCGTAGCGGCGGCCCATGACTTCGATCGAATTGCCAGGGCCGACGTTGACCTGCACGGTGTGGCCGTTGTCGAGCACCCGGAAACTGCTCGCCTTGTAGTCGAAGACCACCGGCTCGAGATCGACCCGGATCCCGCCCTGGATATCGATCGGGCTCTGCCGCGTGCCGCTCGCGCACTTGCTGAATTCGGGCTTCAGCTGGCCCCAGGTGTCCGGCCCGCCCGTGCCGGCACCGGCGTAGTCCCAGTGCGGATTGCCGGCAAGCGCCGGCGCCGGGGGCTCGACCGGCACCGGCTGCGGCGGGCGCCGGCGGAGCGCGGCGTGCGCAGCCGACGGCGTTGTGACGAGATCGCCGTCACCGGCGCTGCGGGCGGAGGCCTTCGAGACGATCCGCACCACGTTCGGATTGTCGTTGCCCGGCGGTTTGGTGGCGCCGAGCTTCTGCGCCAGGCGCTCACGCAGCCGGTCGACCGGATTCTGGATCGGGTCGGGGTGATGCTCTTCGGTCGGCTTGGCGACGGCCGCGGGCGTTTCGGCGGTGGCGGGTCGCTCGGCACCGGCGGCGGTGAGTAGCTCGGTGGCGCCGA
>CAZZWY010000098.1:0-1380 GCA_964657785.1 uncultured Acetobacteraceae bacterium | reverse complement strand
CGCCTTCTCCGTGCCCGCCTTCTCCACCGCCGGCTTCTCGGGCGCCGCCGAGGCAGCGGCATGTTCGGCAGCGCCCGCCAGCGAGGTCGACAGGGCCAACCCCGCCAGAGCGAAGCCGACAGCGGAGCGCGCCGCCAACGAAATCAGGGACATGACCGGAACCTCCGCGCCGGACGCGGCGCCTCGGCTCCATATCGACGCGGAGCCGGGCAACTGAAGCCGCCGAGGTTCCTAGGTCACCCGCGGCTTGACCCAAATCCAGGCGCCGATGCCGACGCTCATCATCAGCAGGGAGGCGCCGGCGAGCGCGATCGTCGAATGCATCACGAGCGGCGCGATCACTCCGGCCACAAGGCCGTTGGCCAGACTGCCGATGCAGGCCTGGAACGACGACGCCATGCCGCGGCGCTCGGGGGCGAGGTCGAGCACCATGAGCGTCACGACCGGCACCATCAGCGCCCAGCCGAAGGCGTAGATGCCGAGCGGCAGCAAGGCCCACCACACCTGCGGCACGAAGACGAGGTTGAGCGCCAGGTTGACGATGGACACCAGCAGCATGATCAGAAAGCCGTGGCGGATCTGGTGATGCGGCTTGATCCGGCCGGCAAGCCGCCCCGACCACCAGGCACCGGCCATGATCCCGGCGATCGTGATCATGAAGAACCAGAAGAAGTGTTCGGGAGGCAGGTGCAGGTGCTCGCCGAGGAAGACCGGCGCGGACAGGACGTAGAGGAACATGCCGTTGAAGGGAACGCCGCTCGCGAGCGCCAGCATCATGAAGCGCGCGCTCGAACCCAGCTCCCAGTAACCCCGCAGGAGATTGCGCACGTTGAAGCGCTGGCGATGCGAGCGATGGAGCGTCTCGGGCAGGAGCTTGTAGTTGGCGCCCCAGAGGACGACGCCGACGCCTGTCAGGAACCAGAAGATCGCGTGCCAGTCGACGTGGACGAACAGGAAACCCCCGACCATCGGCGCGATCGCCGGCGCGACGCCGAAATAGATCGTCACCTGCGACATGACGCGCTGAGCGTCCGCTGGCGGAAACATGTCGCGGATCACCGCACGCGACACGACGATGCCGGCGCCCGCGGACATGCCCTGCACGGCGCGGAAGAAGACGAGCGCGCCGATGTGCTGCGACAGGGCACACCCCGCCGATGCGAGCGTGAAGACGACCAGCCCCCAGAGGACCACCGGGCGGCGGCCGAAGCTGTCCGACAGGGCGCCGTGGAACAGGTTCATCAGCGCGAAGCCGAAGAGGTAGGCAGAGAGCGTCTGCTGCATCTCGACCGGCGTCGCGCCGATCGCCTCGCCGATGCCGGTGAACGCCGGGATGTAGGTATCGATGGAAAACGGCCCGAGCATACCGAGGCAGGCGAG
>CAZZWY010000097.1:0-10209 GCA_964657785.1 uncultured Acetobacteraceae bacterium | reverse complement strand
CGACAAGCTTCGAAATCTCCCACGTGCTCTTCCCGTCCGAGATCCATTGCAGCACTTCGGTCTCGCGCTTCGTCAGTCTCGGGACCGAACTCATCTGCTGGGTCTTGACGATGCGACGCATGGTCTCGTGCGTTAGCGGCGCCAGCAGCGAACCGCAAATCATCATCTCGCGGACATGGTGCCTCGCGGCCTCGCCGGAACTCGACAGCACGAGGTTCACCAGGGCGACGTCGCCGTGCCTGCTGTGAACCGGAATCGTGATGCCTTCGCTCAAGCCGTGCAGTCGGGCTTCGGTCGCGTACTCGCGCTCGCTCTCGGTCCGGTACATCTCGTCGCTCCAGACGAGCGGACAGAGCGACGTGAGTGCGTGCGACACGGTTGGGTCGACCGCGGTGTAGCCCTGCCTGTCGTACTGCTCGCGCCAGGCAGCGTCGTAGTTGGAGACGACTCGTTCGACGTAGTGGGTGCCGCCGGTGTGAAACCGGCCGCGATACAGGAACTGATCGAAGCCGACTTTCGCCGTGATGGACGAGAGCGTTGATCTGACCTGCTCGATCGTCGTGCAGTCGTTCAGATCCATGATGTCGTCGGTGATCTGCAAATGGTCGAAGCGACCTTTCGCGACGCCGGATTCCTGGCTCCTGAAGGGGATCACCTTCCCCGGCAGCGAACGAGGTCCGCCATTGGTCAATTCCATCTTGACTGCGCTCATGACGTCACCTCGGCGCTCGCAACGAGTTTGCTGAATCGAGAGGGAATGATCGAATTCAACATGGTTACTCCGTGATGTCGAAGGCAGTGCCGGTGTGCACCGTTGCCGGCGTGCTGCTGTACGGATTTGCAATTCGACAGTGGCAGCGCCGCATCTCGCTTGGAGATTGTCTCGATCATCGACGACATCGCGTCGGTATCGGAATCATGCAAATTAGGGGCTGGGGCGCGATCGTTCCAACCACGCACCGGGGGTTGGGACAAGCTTTTGAAGCTGCCAGTGCCTAAAGTCACTTCTCTCGTCGACTGCAGCGGCCGGGCGACACCCGGTGCGCGGTCAGGTCCGGTCACCGCATTCTCCAGGCGCAATTCAGTCCGGCATCTCGACGTAATTCGACGATTCGATCGGCACATTCAACGGATCGGATTCGCCGATTTCAACTCGCGTGCTGCGCGTCTCCCTCCTTCTAGGGGTTCAACGCCGTGCGCATCGGCATACAGTGGAGCCGTGCTGGGACTGCGACGCCCTCGGTCCTGGCGCCGCCAGCGAAGCCCCATCGGGCACTCGTCTCGAATTGCCCCGCCTGGCAGACTCCGAAGGAACACCATGTTTCACGAATACCGAGATTTGGAGCGCCTGTCCCGCCAGGGCCCGAGTCGTGCATGTTCAAGTCTGGTGGATGTGGCGCGCAGACACGCTCGGCAAAAGCCCGAGCACAAGGCCTTCGTCTTTCTCAGGGATGGCGAGGTCGAGACCGAATGGATGAGCTACGCGGCGCTCGACCTGGGGGCGAGAGCCATGGCTGCGACCCTCCTGCAGCATCTGAAGCCCGGTGACCGTGTGCTGCTCAGCTACCCCGCAGGCCTGGAATTCATCGTGGCGTTCTTCGGCTGCTTGTATTCGGGCATCGTCGCGGTACCTACCTATCCACCGACCAGCAGCCTGGAGGTCGGTGCGCTCGAGAGAATTGCCCAGTCCTGCGGCGCGAAGGGCGTCTGCGTTGCGCGCTCTGGATTCGGCGGCACGCGCGTGGCGATCGCCGGCTCGTCAATGCTGCGCAGCCTGGCCTGCATCACGCTGCCAGACTCTGCCGACACGGCGGCACAAGCATGGTTCCCACCGGATTTGCAGTCCGACACCCTCGCCCTGCTTCAATACACGTCGGGTTCGACCGGCGCGCCCAAAGGCGTGATGGTCAGTCACGGAAACCTGCTGCACAACCAGCGACTGATCAAGGCCGCCTTCGGCCATACCGAGCAGACCGTCGGGGTGTGCTGGCTCCCCCTCTATCACGACATGGGCCTCATCGGCCACGTGCTGCAGTCGCTCTATCTGGGGATCACGACCGTGCTGATGTCGCCCGTGGCTTTCGTCGCCAAGCCGGCGCGTTGGCTGAGGGCCATTTCGAACTACAAGGCAACGTCCAGCGGTGGACCCGACTTCGCGTTCGACCTGTGCTTGCGACGGGTCACTGCCGAGCAGATGGTGGGACTCGATCTCAGTTCCTGGAAGGTGGCGTTCAGCGGAGCGGAAACCATTCGGGATCTCACCCTCGCGCGCTTCGCCGAGAAATTCTCTGTCTGTGGCTTTCGGCGCAATGCGCTCACCAGTTGCTACGGGATGGCAGAGGCGACGCTCCTCGTCACCGCGAGCGTCAAGACCCGCGCGCCGATCGTGCGCCGCGTCGAGGCGGCCGCCTTGCAGCGTCATCTCGTGCGGCCCGTCGAAGCAGGAGACGGCAAGGACATCGCCATCGTCAGCTGCGGCCGGCCCGTCGAACAGGAGGTCGCGATCGTCGATCCGCACACCCACCGGCGCTGCCGTTCCGAACAGGTGGGCGAGATCTGGGTGCGCGGGCCCAGCGTGGCACGGGGATACTGGAACAGCGGTCGAGAGAGTGCCGCCACGTTCGAGGCCCGCATCGCGGATTCGGGCGATGGACCGTTTCTTCGTACCGGCGACCTGGGTTTCCTCGACAACGGCGAACTGTTCGTCACCGGCCGCGTCAAGGACTTGATCGTGATCGATGGACGCAACTACTACCCGAGCTGCATCGAAGCTGCCGTGGGGGCGAGCCACCCGGCGCTGGAGGGAGGCGCGGCCGCGGCCTTCTCCGTGGAACACGAAGGCCAGGAGCGGCTGGTCGTCGTGCACGAGGTTCATCGCCATGTGCTCCAACGCCTGCCGCGCGCCGAAGTCATGAGCGCCGCGAGCCACGCGCTGATGCGCCAACTCGGCGTACCACTGCAGGAATTGGTTCTGCTGCACCAGGGAAGTCTGCCGAAGACCTCGAGTGGGAAGATTCGGCGCAACGATTCGCGCAGGGCCTATCTCGACAAGGTCTTGAATTAGGCGCTGGTGGCAATGGATGGCCTCAGCGGACATCCACCCGGAGCCGCTGCACGCCCCCGGCAGCTCGGCACCTCGATGTCGAGGCCGCCCGTCCCCCGCGTCAGCACCTCTTCGGCACTGTCGGGCGAGATTCTCGGGACGATGTAAAAAAGCGTCTCGCGCATCGCCTCGGCCATGTGGGCGGGTAGCGGCTTGCCCCCAGCGGCGTCCTTGCCGTCGTGCGGGGTGAGGAGGTCCTCGGCGATGGCGAGCGCAACGCGCGATCCGCACACCGCGCTCGCATGCAGGTTGCCGCCGACCCGGACGGCCGGGCGCACCCGGTTCGGTTCTCGACCGATGGTGAGGAGGGGAATGTCGCGGCCGGCCTCGCTCCGGCCGAGTGTGCCGACGCGGAGGGTCTCGGGGTGTCGGGCCGCTCGGGCCGCTCGGGCTGCGAGCTGATCGCGGATTTCGGCGTGGTCGAGGGACTGTCGTCGAAACATGGAGCGGCTCGGCAGGAAGCGGCCCGTGATGTTGCCCGAATCGCGTCGCCGTCCGTCACCCCGCCCGCAGATGCTCCATCAGGATCATCGTCCCGATGCCGATCAGCAGCAGGCCGCCGATGCATTCGGCGCGCTTGCCCGCGGCCGCGCCCAGCAGGCGCCCGACCATGACGCCGAGGGTCACCATGGCGAAGGTGGTGAAGCCGATCGCCGCCGCGATCGGCAGGATCGCGACGTTGACCAGCGCCAGCCCGGCGCCGACCGCCATCGCGTCGATGCTGGTCGCGAGGCCCGTCGCGGCGAGCACCCAGAACGAATGGCTCTCCGGCTTCTCGGGGGCATCGGCCGCCGGGGCCCGCAGGCCGGCGACGACCATCCGCAGGCCGAGTGCGCCCAGCAGCACGAACGCGATCCAGTGGTCCCAGGCTTTCACGTACTCCGCCGCGGCGAGGCCGAAGCCCCACCCGATGACCGGCGTCGCCGCCTCGATCACGCCGAAAATGACGCCGGTGCGCAGCGCTTCGCGCCAGCGCGGCCGTTGCAGAGAGGTCCCTTTGCCGACGGCGGCCGCGAAGGCATCGGTCGACATCGCCAGCGCCAGCAGCGCGATGGAGCTCAGGTTCATGGAGAGATCCCAGGGTCGGGCAGCAGGCCAACAGCACGCAGCGCGGCCCGACCAGGGCACGCCGACATGCCGATGGTCTCGCCAACCGATGAACGGCTGCCGGCGCCACGGCACGCATGCCGAGTGTGTTGACGCAGGCGCCTCCTGCGCGGAGGCCGGCTACTCCCCAAGGGACGAGCGATTATAGAAGCGGCGTCGCCCGGCCCGGCGCGCCGCCGTCAGCCCTCGTAGCCGTAGGCGCCACCGCGCTCGACCGCGCGCCGGTAGGCCGGGCGTGCCTGGAACCGTTTCACCCAGGCCTGCAGGTTCGGATAGCGCTCGCGGTGCCCGCGAGAGCCGGCGACTTCGCCGACGAAGCTCATCTGGATGTCGGCGCCGGTCAGATCGCTGCCGAGCAGCCAGTCGCGGCCCTGCAACGTCGCGTCGACGAACCCGAGGTGGCGCGACAGCTCGCTCTCGATCCGCGGCTCGAGCGGTGCGCCGGCTTCGCCGAGACGCGACACGTAGAGCTTGAGCATCAACGGCAGCATCGCCGACCCTTCGGCGTAGTGCAGCCACTGGGTGTAAGCCTCGCGCTCGGCGCCTTCGGCCGCGGGCTGCAGGCGGCCCCCGCCGTGGCGCCGGATCAGTGACTCGATGATCGCGCCGGACTCGATCAGCGTCAGACCGGCTTCGGTCACGACCGGCGATTTGCCGAGCGGGTGGACCGCCTCGAGCTCGGGTGGCGCGAGCCGCGTCTGCGGATCACGCTGGTAGAAGCGGATGTCGTACGGCAGGCCGAGCTCTTCGAGCAGCCAGAGCACGCGCTGCGAGCGCGAGTCGTTCAGGTGGTGGACAACGATCATGAGCCTTCCTCCGGGAATGGCCCCGCAGTGTGCCAGCGCGGCCGGCCGGCTGTGTTCGTCAGGCGCCGACCGGGTGCAGCTTCACCAGCTTCTTCAGCTCGGGAATGCAGCTGCCGCAGTTGGTGCCGCACTTGAGTTCGGCCTGAAGCTGCGCGAGGCGTTCGTTCGGGTCGCCCTCGCAGTGCATGAGCGCCGACTCGATATCGGGGGCGCAGACATCGAAGCAGCTGCAGACCTGCTTGCCGCGGGTCGCGACCGGAACCGGCGGTGTCGCGCCCGGCAGCAGCAGGAGCCGCCCGTAGCGCTGCACCGGCAGCTCTTGCTGCAGGATCGACTTCATCCAGGCTTCCGCGGTGCTGTCGCCCCCGAGCAGCAAGCCTTCGAGCCGGGCGGCTTCGCCCTGCCCGGACAGCCGCACGCAGCGCCGCTGGCCGCGCCGGTCGTCGCGGTAGCGCAGCACCTGCGGGCCGGTCAGGTCGAACAGCTGCTCGAGACGCAGCAGCGTCTCTGCCGGCGCGGCGACGGCGTCGGCGGCCCGGAACAACACCCCTTGGCGCTCGCGGCCGAACGGCACGACGGTCGCGAACGCGAACTGCGCCATCAGCGGCTGCAGCGCGGCGCGCACCTCGAAGGCCCGGTCGTCGTCGAACCAGGCGAGCGCGAGGAGCCGCCACGGCAGCTCGGCCCGCTCGATCTTGACGGCCGCGTGCTTCAGCTCGGGTTGCTTGGACGTCGGGTCGTACGCCGGCGTCGTCAGCGCGTTGATGCCGGCCGAGGCCTCGCCGCTGCCGTTGTGGCCGCCCAGGTACTCGTCGCCCCAATGCATCGCGACGAAGACCTGCGTCGGCGACATCTGCTCGCTCGCGACCGCGGGCAGCAGCACCGCACCGCGTCGCGAGCTGACGCGCACCAGGTCGCCGTCGGCGATCTTCAGGCGCGCCATGTCGCTGCCGTGCATGTCCACCTGCGGCTCCGGCACGTGACCGAACAGGCGCGCGACGGTGCCGGTGCGGCTCATGCTGTGCCACTGGTCGCGCAGCCGCCCGGTGTTGAGCGAGAACGGGTAGCGGGCGTCGCGCGGCTCGGCGAGCTTGGCGTAAGCGGCGTCGTAGAAGCGGGCCCGGCCGTCCGCGGTCGGGAAGATGCCGTCGGTGTAGAGGCGCGGCCGGCCCTCGGTCGCGCCTTCGGGAAAAGGCCATTGCACCGGCGACTCGTCGAGCCGGGCGTAGCTGAGGCCGGTGATGTCGAGGTCGCGTCCGCGCGTTGTTTCGCGGTGGTCGTTCCAGACCGATTCGGCGCTCGTGTAGTCGAACCGGGCACTGCGCTCGCGCGGGCCCAGGCGCGCTTGGAGCCGCTGCGCGAGGTCGGTGGCGATCGCCCAGTCGGCGCGCGCTTCGCCCGGCGGGGGAACCGCCGGCCGGACGCGGCTGATGCGGCGCTCGCTGTTGGTCACGGTGCCGCTCTTTTCGCCCCAGGTCGCGGCCGGCAGCAGCAGGTCGGCGTAGCGGCAGGTCTCGGTCGTCGAGTAGGCTTCCTGCACGACGACGTACTCGGCCCGTTCGAGCGCGCGCCGCACCGTCGACTGCTGCGGCATCGACTGCGCCGGGTTGGTGCAGGCGATCCAGAGCGCCTTGACCTGGCCGTCGGCGACCGCTTCGAACAGGTCGACGGCGGTCTTGCCCGGCCCGTGCGGCACGACGTCGATGCCCCAGAGCGCCGCCACCTCGGCCCGGTGCTCGGCGTTCGCCAGGTCACGGTGGCCCGACAGCAGGTTCGACATCCCGCCCACCTCGCGGCCGCCCATCGCGTTCGGCTGGCCCGTCAGCGAGAACGGCCCGGCGCCGGGCTTGCCGATCTCGCCGGTCGCGAGGTGCAGGTTGATCAGCGCCGCGTTCTTCGCCGTACCGCTGCTGCTCTGGTTCAGTCCCTGGCAGTAGAGCGACAGCGTCGGCCCTTGCCCGAACCAGCGCGCCGCCTGGACGAGCGCGGCTTCGTCGATGCCGCAGAGCTTGGCGGTTTCCTTCGGTGGGAAGTCGCGCACCCGGTCGCGCAGCGCGGGAAAGCCGGTCGTGTGGGCCTCGATGTAGCGGCGGTCGGTGAGGCCTTCCCAGACCATGACGTGCAGCATCGCGTTGAAGAGCGCGACGTCGGTGCCGGGCAGGATCGGCAGGTAGAGGTCGGCGAAGTCGGCGGTCTCGGTGCGCCGCGGGTCGGCGACGATCACCTTCATCCCGGGCCGGGCCCGCTTGGCGTCTTCCAGCCGGCGAAACAGGATCGGATGCGCGAACGCCATGTTCGAGCCGACGATGAAGACCGTCTCGGCGTGGTCGAAGTCCTCGTAGCTGCACGGCACCGAATCCATGCCGAGCGTCGCCTTGTAGCCCGCCACCGCGCTGCTCATGCACAGGCGCGAATTCGTGTCGACGTTGTTCGTGCCGACGAGGCCCTTCACCAGCTTGTTGAAGACGTAGTAGTCCTCGGTCAACATCTGGCCGGAGAGGTAGAAGCCGACCGCCTCGGGGCCCTGATCGCGAATCGTCGAGGCGAAGCGATCGGCCGCCTCGTCCATCGCCGTGTCCCAGCCGACCGGCAGCAGCGCGCCGCCGCGTTCCTCGCGGCGCAGCGGCGTCAGCAGCCGGGTGTGGCGGGTCACCGGCGCCGCGGCGGTCAGGTGCAGCGTGCTGCCCTTGGTGCAGAGCCGCCCGAAATTCGCCGGGTGGTCCGGGTCGCCGCGCACGCCGGTGATCTGCGCGCCCTGCGACTCGATGATCACGCCGCAGCCGACGCCGCAATACGGGCAGGTCGACCGCGTTTCGGTCACTAGGTTCACCCGCTCAAACTGAATTGGGCCGCTCTGCGGCGGCCGTTTCGGCGCCGACCGCGACCACCGCCGCAGTCACCTTCGGCCCGAGCGCGAGCGTCTTCAGTTCGTCGGCATCGAGCAGCACCGCGCCGCCCTCGACCTTGACTGCGAAACGCTGCGTGCAGCCGACGTCCGGCGCCCGCGCACAGCCGTCGCGGAGCTCGATCGTCCAGTTGTGCAGCGGGCAGGCGACGCTCTCGCCGAAGACGATCCCCTGGCTCAACGGCCCGCCCTTGTGCGGGCACTGATCGAGCAGCGCGAAGACCTTGTCGTCGGCGTTGCGGAAGATCGCGACATCGACACTGCCCGGCCGCGCGACGCGCCGTGAACCCAGCACCGGGATGTCGTCGACTTGGCAGAAAACCTTCCAGTCGCTCATGTCAAAGGGCCCCCACCGGTTGGAACTGGCGCGCGTCGACGCCCGCCTTCTCGAACTCGAACCACGGGTCGGGTTCGCCGTCGAGCGAGAACTGCAGCCGCTCCCAGAGCGCCTTGCGGTTGTCGGCGTCGTCCAGCACCTTCGCCTTGGCGTGGTCCAGGCCGACCCGGGCGATGTAGTGCACGGTGCGCTCGAGGTACCAGCCTTCCTCGCGGTAGAGCTGCAAAAAGGCGCCCGAATACTCGAGCACCTCGGCGGCCGTCTTCAACTTGACGAAGAAGTGCGCGACCTCGGTCTTGATGCCGGCGTTGCCCGCGACGTACATCTCCCAGCCCGAGTCGACGCCGATGATGCCGACGTCCTTGATGCCCGATTCGGCGCAGTTGCGCGGGCAGCCGCTGACCGCGAGCTTGACCTTGTGCGGCGCGTACATCCGCCAGAGTGCGCGTTCGAGGTCGATGCCGAGCTGGGTCGAGTCCTGCGTGCCGAAGCGGCACCAGTCGCTGCCGACGCAGGTCTTGACGGTCCGAAGCGTCTTGCCGTAGGCGTGACCCGACGGCATGCCGAGGCTCTGCCACACCGCGGGCAGGTCCTCCTTCTTGACGCCGAGCAGGTCGATGCGCTGGCCGCCGGTGACCTTGACCGTCGGGATCTTGAACTTGTCGACCGTGTCGGCGATGCGGCGCAGCTCGGACGAATTGGTCGTTCCGCCCCACATCCGCGGCACGACCGAATAGGTGCCGTCCTTCTGGATGTTGGCGTGGCTGCGCTCGTTGATGAAGTGGCTTTGCGGGTCGTCCTTGGCTTCCTTGGGCCAGGTGCTGATGAGGTAGTAGTTGACCGCCGGGCGGCAGCTCGAGCAACCGTTCGGCGTGCGCCAGGCGAGCCGTTCGTAGACCGACGCGATCGTCAGCAGATGGTCTGCCTTGATCGCCTCGCGCACCTCCTGGTGGCTCGCGTCGGTGCAGGCGCACATCGCCTTCTTCTTCGGCGAGGCGCTGTAGTCGCCGCCGGCGGTGAACATCAGCAGTTGCTCGACGAGGCCGGTGCAGGAGCCGCACGAGGCGCTCGCCTTCGTGACCTTCCTCACCTCGTCGAGCGTGAAGAGGCCCTTGTCCTTGATCGCCTTGCAGATCGTGCCCTTGTTGACGCCGTTGCAGCCGCAGACCTCGTCCGAGTCGGCCATCGTCGCCGCCTTGTTGACGCCGGCGTGGCCGGTGTCGCCGAGGTGCGTCTCGCCGAACATCAGCCGGTCACGCATGTCGGCGATCGAACGGCCCTCGCGAAGCAACTTGAAGTAGAAGCTGCCGTCGACCGTGTCGCCGTAGAGGCAGGCGCCGACGAGCTTGTCGTCCTGGATCACGAGCTTCTTGTAGACGCCGCCGAAGGGGTCGCTCATCACGATCTCCTCGAACTCGGGGCCGCCCATGAAGTTGCCCGCCGAGAAGAGGTCGATGCCGGTGACCTTGAGCTTGGTCGAGGTCGTCGAGCCGAGGTAGCGGCCGATGCCGAACTGCGCGAGATGCGTCGCGCAGACCTTGCCCTGCTCGAAGAGCGGGGCGACGAGGCCGTAGGCGATGCCGCGGTGCGCCGCGCACTCGCCGACCGAGTAGATCCGCGCGTCGGTGATGGTCTGCATCGTGTCGTTGACGACGATGCCGCGCACGCAGTGCAGGCCGATCTTCTCCGCGAGCTGGGTGTTGGGGCGGATGCCGGCGGCCATGATGACCAGGTCCGCATTGACCTGCGTGCCGTCCTTGAACTTCACCGCGGTGACGCGGCCGTCGGGCCCGCCGACGAGCTCCTGGGTGTTCGTCTCGACCAGGAACTTCATCCCGCGCGCCTCGAGCGCCTTGCGCAGCAGCTCGCCGGCGACGTCGTCGAGCTGCCGGTCCATCAGCCACGGCGCGATGTGGACGAGCGTCACGTCCATGCCGCGCGCGACGAGGCC
>CAZZWY010000096.1:8054-10231 GCA_964657785.1 uncultured Acetobacteraceae bacterium | reverse complement strand
CGCGTTGGACAGCAGGTTCTTCAGGATCTGCCCGAGCCGCTGCGGGTCGGTCGCGATGCGCGCCGGGGCGCCGGGCTCGATCACCGCGTCGCAGCCGAGGCCCTTGTGCTGCGCCAGCGGCCGAATCGGGCGCAGCAGGTCGTCGACCAAGCGGGCGACGTCGACCGACTCGATCTGGATCTCGACCTTGCCCGCCTCGACCTTGGACAGATCGAGGATGTCGTTGATCAGCGCCAGAAGGTCGTTGCCGGCATCGGAGATCGTTCGCGCAAAACGCACCTGGTCGTCGCTCAAATTGCCGGCCTGGTTGTCGGCCAGCAACTTGGCGAGGATCAGGGTCGAGTTGAGCGGCGTGCGCAGCTCGTGGCTCATGTTGGCGAGGAATTCGCTCTTGTAGCGGCTGACCCGCTCGAGCTCGGCCGCACGACCGCCGAGTTCGGCGTGGGCCTGCTGCAGGTCGGCCTTCTGCGCCGCCAGCAGGTCGGCCTGCTCTTCGAGCTGCGCATTCGTCTGTTCGAGCTCGACCTGCTGGAGCTCGAGCTGCGCCTGCGATTGCCTGCGCACCCGGGCCTGTTCCTCGAGCTCCTCGTTGCCGATGCGCAGTTCCTCCTGTTGTGCCTGCAGCTCCTCGGCCTGCGCCTGGGTCTCCTGCAGCAGCGCCTCGAGCCGCGTCCGGTCGCGTGCCGCGCGGACGGCGATCCCGAGCAGCTCGGCGCACCGCTCGAGCAGCGCGAGATCGGTGTCGTCGACCGCGCCCAGGAACCCGAGCTCGAGCACCGCCTGCACGCGGCCGTCGACGCTCGCCGGCGCGACGATCAGCTCGCGGGCATCGGCCTGCCCGAGCGCCGAGCTGACCGGGAGGTAGCCGGCCGGCACGTCGTGCACGCGCAGGGCGCGACCCTCCTTCGCCACCTGCCCGAGCAGGCCGTCCCCGGGCCGGAGCGCCTGCGCCGGGCCCGGCGCGAGCGCGAAGCCGGCGACGCACCGGAACACCGTGGCGCTCGCCCGTCCCGCCCCGGCCGCGTCGCCGGCCTCGTCGACGTAGAGGGCGCCGGCCTGGGCGTCGAGATAGCGGGCGAGGTAGGCCAGCGCGGTGTCGCCCAGGACGTCGAGGCGCTGCTCGCCCTGGACGATCTCGGCGAGGCCCGCATGGCCGGCGCGCACCCAGGCCTTCGCCCGGGCCGCGCGGTACCCGCGGGAGGCGAGGAACGCCGCCACGGCGATCAGAACGAGCAGCAGCGCCGAGCCGCCCCAGATCACCCGGGCCGCCGACGCCGCGGCCTCGTCGGCCTCCTGCTGGCGCACGGCAAGGACGCGCCGCTCCTCCGTCTGCATCTCGGCGACGAGCGCCCGCAGCCGGTCCATGTCGGCCTGGCCCCGGTCGGTGCGAACGGTCGCGAGTGCCGCCGCCGAATCGCCGGCCCGGGCGGAGGCGATCGTCTGCGCGAGTTCGGCGAGCTTGTCGAAGGTGATGCGCTCGGTCAGCGACAGGCGCTCGAGCTGCGCGGCGTTGCCGTCGAGAAGCGAGCGCAGCACGGCGAAGCGGCCGGGCACGGCGGCACGCCCGGTCTCGTACGGATCGAGATAGCTCTCCGCGCCCGTCAGCAGGAAACCGCGCTGGCCGGTTTCGGCGTCCTTCAGGTTCGAGAGCAGCCCCTCGAGCTGCACCAGCACCGCGAGCGTGTGCGCGACGCCCTGGTCCGCGCCGGCGCGCTCGCGCTGGGCCCGCCAGGAGAACGTCGCGATCGAGATCACCGCAAGGATGGCCAGGACGAACGCCACTCCGGTCCGCAGCGGCAACAGCGCAAGGCGCCGTGCGGTGCGCGCAGAATTCGGCGAGGCGTGCCCCCGGAGAGTGCTGTCGGCCGCTGGGCGGGCTTTTCGCGCCATCCGCAGATCGTAGCGCACGGTCGCCCGGTCGCCGCGCTTGCCGGGTGCGGCCGATCTGCGCAATCATGAAGAATCCAGGCGCGCGCACGGCGTCGCGGCGCTCGCACAACCGACCGAGGAACGAAGATGACGAATCCGCTTGTGACCTGCACGACCGAAGGCGAGGTCGTCGTGATCGCGATGAACAAGCCGCCCGTCAACGGTCTGGGCGCCGCGCTGCGCAGCGCCCTGGCGGAGGCGCTCGGCGCCGCCAAGGAGCGCGAGGCGAAGGGCTTGTCGTTTTCCTA
>CAZZWY010000096.1:0-8044 GCA_964657785.1 uncultured Acetobacteraceae bacterium | reverse complement strand
CGGCGCCGCCAACGACGACGCCGGCGTCAAGGCGATCGTCCTCGCCGGCACCTCCAGGGCGTTCTCCGGCGGTGCCGACGTGACCGAGTTCGGCACGCCGGCCGCCGTGCGCGAGCCCAACCTGCGGACCCTGATCGCGCAGCTCGAGGACAGCCCGAAGCCGGTCGTGGCGGCGATCGCCGGCGCCTGCCTCGGCGGGGGTCTCGAGCTCGCCCTCGGCGCGCATTTCCGCGTCGCCGCGGCCGACGCCTCGCTCGGGCTGCCGGAAGTCAAGCTCGGGCTGCTGCCCGGCGCCGGGGGCACCCAGCGGCTGCCGCGGCTGCTCGGCATCGAGGCAGCGCTCAACATGATCGTGTCGGGTGCGCCGGTCGCTGCGTCGCGCCTGGCGGGAACGAAGCTCATCGACCAGATCGCGGACGGCGACGTCGTGGCCGCCGCGACCGCGTTCGCGAGGACGGTGATCGCGAACAGCACGCCGGCGCGGCGGGTGCGCGACCTCCGGTTGCGCGATCCGAACGCGGATGCCTTCCTGCAGTTCGCGCGCAACACGGTCGGCGCCACGGCCAAGCTCTTTCCCGCGCCGCTCAAGTGTGTGGACGCGGTCGGCTGGGCGGCGAAGTTGCCGTTCGACGAAGGCGTGCGGCTCGAACGCGAGGCCTTCATGAGCCTGATGGCGACACCCGAATCGCGGGCGCTGCGGCACGTGTTCGCGGCCGAACGCGCCGCCGCCAAGTTGCTCGACGTGCCGGCCGCGACGCCGCCGCGGCGGATCGCCGGCGTCGGCGTGATCGGCGCCGGCACGATGGGCGGCGGCATCACGATGAATTTCCTCAACGCCGGCACGCCCGTCGTGCTGCTCGAGACGAAGCAGGAGGCGCTCGACAAGGGGTTGGCGACGATCCGGAAGAACTACGAGAACTCGATGAAGAAGGGCAAGCTGACCGCGGCGCAGGTCGAAGAGCGGATGGCGCTCGTCACGCCGACGCTCGAGTACGCGGGCTTCGCCGGGGTCGACCTCGTGATCGAGGCGGTGTTCGAGAACATGGCGGTGAAGCAGCAGGTCTTCGAGACGCTGGACGCCGTCTGCAAACCGGGCGCGATCCTCGCGTCCAACACGTCCTACCTCGACCTGAACCGGATCGCCGCCTTCACGAAACGCCCGCAGGACGTGGTCGGCCTGCACTTCTTCAGCCCTGCCAACGTGATGCGCCTGCTGGAAGTGGTTCGCGGCGCGCGGACCGCCCCGGACGTGCTCGTGACCGCGATGGCCCTCGCCAAGCAGATCAAGAAAATCGCGGTCGTCTCGGGGGTCTGCGACGGCTTCATCGGCAATCGGATGCTGGCGCGCTACGGCGCCGCGGCCAACGGCCTCGTCAACGCCGGCGCCCTGCCGCAGCAGGTCGACGCCGCGCTGCAGAAGTTCGGCATGGCGATGGGCCCGTTCCGGATGGGCGACCTGGCCGGCCTCGACATCGGCTGGGCGACGCGCAAGCGCAAGGCCGCCGAAGCCGGCGTCGAGATGAAGCCGGTCATCGCCGACCGCCTCTGCGAAGCCGGGCGCCTCGGCCAGAAGACGGGCGCCGGCTGGTACCGCTACGAGGCCGGCCGCCGCGATCCGCTCCCCGATCCGCAGACCGAGGCGCTGATCGCGACCTACCGCGCCGAGGCCGGCATCGCGCCGCGCCGGATCGACGACGCCGAGATCGTCCAGCGCTGCATCTACGCGCTCGTCAACGAGGGGGCGCGGATTCTCGAGGAAGGCATCGCGGCGCGCGCGTCGGACATCGACCTCGTCTACCTCAACGGCTACGGCTTTCCGCTGCACCGCGGCGGCCCGATGCTGTATGCCGACAGCGTCGGGCTCGTCAACGTCGTGCGCAGCCTGAAGGGGTTCGCCGCGGAGCCGGGCGCCGATCCCTCGTGGCAACCCGCGCCGCTGCTCCTGCGCCTCGCCGACTCCGGTCAGAGCTTCACATGACGCCGACGGCCTCGGGCGCGAAGACCGCGCCGGCCACCGACCACCGGCCGCTGCTGCGCCGCCTCTTCGACGCGGCGATCGCGTCGGCGCAACCGGCGCTCTGCCTGCCGCCGCACCTGCCGGCGCCCCCCGAGCGCGGGCGGACGATCGTCATCGGCGCGGGCAAGGCGTCGGCCGAGATGGCGCGGGCGCTCGAAGCCCACTGGGACGGGCCGCTCGAAGGTCTGGTCGTGACGCGCTACGGTTATGCCGTGCCATGCCGGCGGATCGAGATCGTCGAGGCGGCGCACCCGGTGCCGGACGCGGCGGGCGTCGCGGCCTCCGAACGCATCCGCGCGCGGCTGCACGGCCTGACCGCGGACGACCTCGTCATCGCGCTGATCTCCGGCGGCGGCTCGTCGCTGCTGGTCGCGCCGGCCGAGGGCCTGACGCTCGCCGACAAGCAGGCCGTCAACACCGCGCTGCTCGCGAGCGGCGCGAGCATCTCCGAGATGAACTGCGTGCGGCGGCATCTCTCCGCGCTCAAGGGCGGGCGCCTGGCCGCGCTCTGCCATCCGGCGCGGCTCGTCAGCCTGCTGATCTCCGACGTGCCGGGCGACGACCCCGTCGACATCGCCTCCGGCCCGACCGTCGCCGACCCGACCACCTGTGCCGATGCGCTGGCGATCCTCGACCGCTACCGGATCGACGTGCCGCGGGCCGTCCGCGACCTGCTGACCAGCGGCCGCGGCGAAACCGTCAAGCCCGGCGACGCGCACCTGGCGCGGGCCGAGACGAAGCTCGTCACCGCGCCGCAAATCGCGCTCGAGGCCGCCGCCGCGGTCGCGCGTGACGCCGGCCTCACGCCGCACCTGCTCGGCGACAGCCTCGAGGGCGAAGCGCGCGACGTCGGCAAGGTGCTCGCCGGCATCGCCCGGCAGGTGGTGCTGCACGGTCAGCCGTTCGCCGCGCCGTGCGTGCTGCTCTCGGGCGGCGAGACGACCGTCACCGTCCGGGGGCAGGGCCGCGGCGGGCGCAACGTCGAGTTCCTGCTCGCGCTCGGCGTCGCGCTCGACGGCCTGCCCGGCGTGCACGCGATCGCGGGCGACACCGACGGCGTCGACGGCGCCGAGGAGATCGCCGGCGCCTGCCTCGCGCCCGACACGCTGGCGCGTGCCTGGTCCCTCGGCATCGACCCGCGTGCGAGCCTGGACGCCAACGACGGGCACGGCTTCTTCCAGGCGCTCGGCGACTCGGTCGTTACCGGACCGACGCTGACCAACGTCAATGACTTCCGGGCGATATTGATCGAGGCCGGCCAGGGCATGACCCGGCCCTATCGACCGACAGCCTAGTCGCCGATCATGGGCGATACGGGCGCATCCTCGGGCCGAGGGCGACTCCGGGAACGAACATCAGCAGGTTTCCCGCTCCGGCCAGGATTCATGTTCCATTTCAGCCGCGATGCAGGGATCGAATAAGCCGACGTCTTCCCACATTTCGGTCGCGACCGATGCGAGGAAATCGACGCGATCGACAGGGCGCAGCTCACAAAGCCGAAATGTGCAAGCCGCCAGCCAGTGCGCCCGATCGAGTTCCCAAGGCGCTTGGCTTGAACCGGGCTTGCAGTCCATGGGCAAACGGGCACGGGCGGGCAATCGCATTGCCGACCGGCCCGCCGACCTCTGCATCAGCACCGCTGCCCAGCACCGGTGTGCCGGCGTCATTGCCCCGGAGGCGAGGCGGGAATGCCGCTGGCCTGCTCCGGTCGGAGAGCGACCTTTCCCACTCGGGGGAGTCGCCGCAGATGACGAGTCGTTCGTGATGGCGCGTTGCTGAATTCGATTCTGCAAAGGGTTCATCGCCTCAATCCCGGTAGGAGGTTGCAGGTTGGAAATGGGGGCATCTCCTTACATCGAACGAGAGCGCCGATGCGATCCGGACATCGGCGGACAGAGAACTTAGTTTTTCCCGCGAAGAACGTTCCCCGATGCCGAAAACGAGACAGGCACCACCCTGGTCAGTGCAGCACCCGGAAAAGGAAACCGCATCCCTGCGGCGACGGACCAGGGCTGACCACCCCGCGGCGCCGATGCCGAGCAAGGCCCCAGACGGGCGGCTCCGGGACCGGCGTGACCGGGCCCACGTCGACCGAGCGGATGTCGACCACGTAGGCACTGCTGCGTGAGCCTGGGCAACAGCCGTCGTCGCAGCTCGAATCGAGGCCGATGAAGCCGTCGCCGAGCGTGCCGGTGCCGCGGTTCTCGGCGAACGAGAAATTGAACGGAAGCGTCAACGCCAGCGTGTGGCTCATCCCGCGCCTTGACGCCGGCCGGCAGGCCATGCGCACCGAGAGCCGGATGATGGGTGGTGGAAGGCCTGCAACGCAGACGCCGTGGGCTTGAGCGTGCCGGTCTGTGCCGGCTTACCCAGGAGACGGCGGGAAGGGCGTGATCAGCCCGCCGGCCGCCCCATCACCTTTGCCCGCAGCCGGCGCATGCCGCGCAGCCAGCGGTCGACGTCGGCCGTCTTGCGCTGCAGGAAGGTCAGCACCTCCGGATGCGGCAGCACCAGGAAGCGTTCCTCGCGCATCGCGTCGATCACCGCGTGGGCGACCGCTTCCGGCGTCACCGCGCCGTCGCCGAGGAAGCTCTGGCTGTGCTGGCTGCCGTCGGCCCCGATCAGCATCGGCGTCAGCACGCCCTGCGGGCAGAGGCAGCTCACCCGGATGCCGCGCTCACCGTGGGCGATCGAGAGCCATTCGGCGAAGCCGACCGCGGCATGCTTGGTGACCGAGTACGGCGCGGCGTTGACCTGGCTCAGCAGACCCGCGGCCGACGCGGTATGGACGAAGTAGCCCTCGCCGCGTGCGAGCATCTGCGGCAGCGCGGCCCGGGCGGCGTAGACGTGGGCCATGACGTTGACGTCCCAGTGGCGCTGCCAGTCGGCGTTGGCGGCGTCTTCATCGCCACGCACGATGATGCCGGCGTTCGAGCAGACCACGTCGACCTGGCCGAACCGGTCGGTCGCTTGCTGCACCAGCGCCTGCACCTGCGCCTCCGACGAGACATCGACCGCCAGGCCGAGCCCGCCGATCGGCGCGGCGACCGCGAGCGCCTTCGCGCCGTCGAGATCGGCCACGACGACGCCACGCGCGCCCTCGGCCGCGAAGCGTTCGCAGAGCGCCTTGCCGATCCCCGATGCGCCGCCGGTCACGACGACCACCTTGCCGTTGACTTCCATGAGCGAGCCTCCGCGAGTGATGTGGTGACCGCAGTTGTCGACGGCCCTGCCGGTTCGGTCAAGCGCCTCGGCGACAGGCGGCACGCTGCTTGCCGCGACCGGTCATCGGCCCGTGCCGCAGAACCCGACTCACATGCCCGTCACCGCTGCTTCCGAATCCAACCCGGGCGCGCCCGACTTCGCTGCCGGGCGACCGGTCGACTTCGGCGATCTTCGCCGCCTCGCCCCGATCGACGCCAGCTTCGGCCTCGGGCGTGGCCGGCCCGTCGACCGCTTCTACATCGAGCGCTTCCTGGACGCGCACTGCGGCGACGTGCACGGCACGGTGCTCGAGGTGGCGGAGGACCGCTATACCCGGCAGTTCGGAGGGAGCCGCGTCACCGCCGCCGAGGTCCTGCACCGCGATGGCCGCGACGGACCGGCCACCTGGGTCGCCGACCTGGCGGACGGCGCCACGCTGCCCACCGACCGCTTCGACTGCTTCATCTGCACCCAGACACTGCAGTACGTGTTCGACCTCGGCGCCGCCTTCGCGACGGTGCACCGCACGCTGCGCCCGGGCGGGACCTGGCTGCTGACCGTGCCCGGCATCAGCCAGATCAGCGTGTACGACCGGGCGAGCTGGGGCGAGCACTGGCGCTTTACGCCGGAATCGGTGCGGCGCTTGCTGGAGACAGCCGGATTCGAGGACCTTCACGTCGAGGGCCACGGCAATGTGCTCGCGGCCGTCTCGTTCCTGCATGGCATCGCGTGCGAAGACCTGACGCTCGAGGAGCTGACCGCCTGGGACGATCGCTATCCGGTGGTCATCACGGCGCGCGGGCGAAAACCCGGCTGAGCGATCGACCGCGCGCCGACTTCAGAGGCAAGGCGCTGAATTCGGGTCGCCTTCGCGGCGAAATCGAATGGGCGACTTCGCTTCGTCGACTCAACCGACCACGACCTCACTCACCATCAGTTCCGGCGACAGGTCGGTGTAGTTCGGTACATCGGCCATGATCGCCTTCGCCTGCGGAAAAAAGTCCGACTGGAACGCCTCGATCGATTCGAAGAAGAGGTGGCACATCGCGATATACGGCGGCGCCGAGCCCGGCGCCCCGCCGGACAGGCCCTTGTCGATCGTGTAATGCGTCAATGCGGCACCGATCTTCTCCTTCACGAGCGGCAGGTGCTTGTCCCGGTAGTAGTCATGGTCGAACCGGGCGCCGGGCTTGTCCGGGTACATCACGCTGACCTTGATCACAGGCTGTCTCCTTTATCGCGAGCGGCCGGCCGGCTTCTCAGAGGCCGAACCTCTCTATCGATCGAACGACTTGCGCGCCTCTGGGTTCGAGTCGCGTGCGCTACGCGACGTCTGGGCGACGTCGCTACGGCAACTCAGCGGTTGACGAGCTTGCCGAGGAACTGCGCGCCGATCAGGGTGCCGACGGCGCCGGCGACGACGGCCGTCCACAGCGGGTTGTCGCGCGCGACCTGGGTCGCCGCGTTGGTCGCTGCGCTGGCCGCCTTGGTGGCCGCAGTGGTCGCCGCGCTGATCTGCGGTTGGACCTGCTCGATGACGCTGACCGCCTGGTCGCGCACGGACTCCCAGGTGGACTGCGCCGTGTCGCCCGCGTCCTGGAGCTTTTGCTTCGCATCGCTCTTGGTCGGCATGGCGCTGCCGAGACGATCCAGCAGGTCGGCGATCTGGCTCTTCAGCGAGCCCAAGTCCGGCGCATCGGGCAGATCGGGTACGGAGGGCAGGCTCGACGTGCTCGGCAGGTGCTCCCGCGCCATGGCCGTCAACGCCGACAACGACGGCAGGCGCGAGTTCGGCCGCGCCATCAAGGCGATCAGTGCCATGAGGCCCGCGCCAGTGGCGGCCGCAGCGAGGACCGACGGCACCGGATTCGCCACCACCATGTCGGTCAGCTGCCGGCTGGCGGCGCCGAGGTCGAGGGAAGGCGTGTCGGGGATGTCGGTGGTCATGCGGTTCTCTCGGTGGGATGGAACCACGATGCTAGTGCAAGCGCGAGTTCAGCCGGTCGGACCCCGGCTTCGGCCCGCGTAGGACGCCACCGGCACGGCGGCTCATGACATCGCGCGGCCTCAGGGATAGCCCCGACGCTGCTGCGGTGGATCACCGACAGTGGCCTGGCGGTGCTGATCGCCGACAACTACGCCGTCGAGGCGCATCCTGCGTCCCACCTCGACGGTTGCTGCTCGGTGCTGCCACTGCACGAGCACTGCCTCTTCAAGCTCGGTGTCCACCTCGGCGAGCTCTGGCACCTGACGCCGCTCGCCCGCTGGCTGCGCGCCAACGGCCGTCACCGGTTTTTGCCGACTGCGCCGCCGCTGCGGCTGCCGGGGGCGGTGGGCTCGCCGACGACGCCCGTGGCGACGGTCTGAAGGCCACCCGCTCACACGAAACGCTACTCCGGCAGCAACTGCCAGGCACCGTTCTTCAACACCATCAGCTCGCGGCCGCGCTGGTCGAAGCCGGAGTGATCCTGCGGCGTCATCGTGTAGATGCCCTGCGTGCCGACCAGCTCCTTGACCGATTCGAGCGCATCGCGGAGCGCGACCCGGAACTCCTCGGTGCCCGGCTTGCCCTTTTTCGCCGCCTCCGGCACGGCACGCTGCAGCAGCAGCCCGGCGTCGTAGACGTTGGCGCCGAAGGTGGCGGGCTTGGCGCCGTAGAGTGCCTGATAGGCGGCGATGTAGTCGAGCGCCATCTTCTTGACGGGGCTCGCGTCGGCCACCTGGTCGAGCACCAGCATCGGGCCGGCGGCCATGATCGCGCCGTCGACGGCCTTGCCGCCGAGGCGGACGAAATCGGGCGTCGCGGCACCGTGCGTCTGGTAG
>CAZZWY010000095.1:0-10248 GCA_964657785.1 uncultured Acetobacteraceae bacterium | reverse complement strand
TTCTCGGCGACCGAGGCGACGCAGGAGGGGATCATGTACGCGGCGATCCACTGACGCCGTCGCATGAAGTACCGGTTGTCCGCAGCGGTGCTGCTCGGCCTCGGCGCGAGTCTCGCGTGCGAGGCCGCCGACATGGCCCCGGCGAGCGGCCCCTACGACGGCCGATGGTCGGTCGACCGTAGAAGGGACGACGGCTGCGCTTTGCGCCTCGCCAGACGACCGAATCCATCGGTTTTATCAAGCTCCGCACCGCATGAAACACCGCACTGGCGGCGCAGGGCGCGCGACGACGACGTCAGTGCGCCGCCTCGACCGGCCGGCTGCGCTGGCCGTCGACCGCCACCGCCCGATCGCCGGCGATCGTGACCCGGCGCATCACCCGGTGCGCATCGCCGTAGTCGTTGATCGCGTAGTGCTGGGTGGCCTGGTTGTCCCAGATCGCGACGTCGCCCTGCGTCCACTGCCAGCGCACGGTGTTCTCGAGACGGGTGATGTGGTTCTGGAACAAGGCGAGCAGGTTCTGGCTGTCCTGCGTGTTGAAGCCGATGAACTTCTTCAGGAAGTGGCCAGCGACGAGCGTGCGTTCGCCGGTCTCGGGGTGGACACGCACCAGCGGATGCTCGGCCTGGATCAGCCGCGACGTGAAGACCTCGCGGTGCCGCTTGACGCCCGCGGCATCCGGCTCGACCCGCGTCGCACCGTAGTCGTAGTCGTTGCCGTGGAGCGCCCAGAGGCTGTCGGCGAGCGCCTTGAGCGCGGGCGGCAGGCCCTCGTAGGCGGCCGCGGTGTTGGCCCAGACCGTGTCGCCGCCCGTCGGCGGGATGACCACCGCCCGCAGGATCGAGACCTTCGGCGGCGCGGCCTCGAAGGTCACGTCGGTGTGCCACGAGTTGGCCCGGCCGCCGTGCGCCGAGTCGAGCTCGAAAATCTTCGTGCCGCTCGGTGCCGGCACGGTCGGGTGCGCCACGATCTCGCCCCAGCGCCGGCCGAAGGCCTGGTGCGCCGCATCGTCGAGATGCTGCTGGCCGCGGAAGAAAAGCACCTTGTGGCGTCGCAGCGCCTCGCGCACGGCCGCGAAGGTCGCCTCGTCGAGGTCGCTCGACAGGCGCAGGCCGCGGATTTCGGCGCCGATGCGGCCGGCGAGCAGTCGGGTGTCGAACGCGACGCCGGTCGTCGCAGGGGGCGGGGTGTCGTTCGGGGCAGTCAGGACAGCGCTCATGAGAAGGCTCGTGCGAGTCGCGAGTGGTGAGGCACCGACCTTAGGCACCGCGCTCGCGGGCGTGAACCAAGAAAATCGAATCTCGATATTCGTGGATCGGGTGGCGGGGAGTCGAGACGCCGCCGCGTTCGTCGCGCGGTGGCTCGAACCTCCCCGGCTTGCCCTCGCTCAGAAGGTGTGAATGAATCCGGCGTGGCCGAGCAGACCGTCCAAAAGGGTCCAATCAAGGCGAAAAGCGCAGCCGTGCCCCCAGGCACGGCGAGCATTTTCAACGCCGAGTGGGCCATTTTGGGCGGGATGAGCGGGCATGTCGGGTTCGTTCACACCTTCTCAGCCCCCGACCGTCTCCCGGGTGCCGTCGAGCTGGACGATCCAGACCTCTTCCGCACCGGCGGCCAGGTAGGCACTCGCCTTCATCGCCATCTCCTTTTGGCTGTTCGACGGCGATTTGATCTCGACGCAGATTTCCGGGGCCACCGGCAACGGGCCGTCGTCGGGGTATCGCGCCCAGCGGGCATCGGAAGCCCAGGCCACGTCGGCGACGAGAACACCGCCGGCGGCGACGATGGCGATCTCCGTCAGCGTCACGCCGTTCGGGCGAAGGCTCAGCTCGCTGGTGATCGCGGCTTGCAGCCTGGCGTGAGTCTTTCCGGCAGGGCTCATCACGATCTTTCCGTCCCGCAATTCGATCTTGTAGGGGAGGTTCTGCAGGGTCGGATCGGCAATCACGTCGGCCCACGTGAGCGGCATCTCGAGGGTTTCGTTCATGTCGGGTCCCTTTCGGGATGATTTTGCCAGCGTCGGGCAGGGTACGCGTCGTGCGGAGGGCCCGGCGCGCCGCAGCCTGCGCCGACCCGGAACCGCCTCTGCAACGCCTTGCCTGCCCATCACTTCACGCTGTTCACCGCGTCCAGGATCACGGCAGCCACCTTCGCGGGCTGCGACTGCTGCGGTACATGGCTGGACTTCAGCGTCGTGACCTTCGCGCCGATGGTTTTCGCCATGTCAGCCTGCTGGGCGGGCTGGATCATGTGGTCATCGCTGCTGACGACGTACCAGGACGGCTTGGTCTTCCACGCGGCGGTGGTCACCTTCTGCTCGAAGGCCTTGCCGTTGACGGGGCCCTGCGTCGCGGCCATGACGGCGGTTGCCTTGGCCGGCAAATCCTGCGCGAAGTCGTTGGCGATGCCCTCGGGGGTCATCTTCAAGTACCCGGCCTTGTCGGCGGTGATGTGGGAAAAACCGGGTGCCGGCGGGTAGGCCTTGCCCAGTTCGCCGCCGGCCTGACCCACGTCGGGTGCGAGCGCGGCGACGTACACCAGGCTTGCCACCTTCGGGTCGTCGCCGGCCTGCGTGATGACCACGCCACCCCAGGAGTGGCCGACCAGGACGACCTTGCCCGGCTGGGCATCGAGCGCGCGCTGGGTCGCGCTGACATCGTCTTCCAGCGACGTCAGCGGGTTCTGCACCGCCGTCACCGTGATGCCCTTGGCTTGCAGCAGCGGGATCACCTTGGCCCAGTCGGAACCGTCGGCGAAGGCGCCGTGCACGATGACCACGGACGGCTTGGCCGGGCTTTGCGCGAAAGCGGACGTTGCGGCCAGGGCGAGCGCGACAGAAGCAACAGCGGACCTTGAGAGAATGTTCATGGGATCGACTCGGGTTGGCTGGGTGGGTGGGTGGGTGGGGTGGGGAAGAAGGTCGTTCTCAGGACGCCAGAAAATCCAGCAGACCCTTGTTGAATTCGGCCGCGTGCGAGAGATTGAAGCCGTGCGGGCCGCCCTTGACCACACACAGCTGGCTGCCGGCGATGGCCTTGTGCGTGCGCGCGCCGCTGACCGCGAGCGGCACGATCGCATCCGAGTCGCCATGGATCACCAGCGTCGGCAGCTTGAACTTGGCCAGGTCGGCGCGGAAGTCGGTGTAGGAGAACGCGTGGATGCAGTCCAGTGTGCCCTTGGGCGATGCGAAGGCGGCGATGTCCCGCGCGTATTCGCGTTGCGCCTCGCTGACCCTCAGCTGGCCGTCGGTGCTGAAGAACGCGGTGGTGAAGCCGTCCAGGAAGGCCATGCGGTCGGCCGTGACGCCACCCTTGAAGCCGTCGATCGTGGCGTCGTCCAGGCCGCCCTCCGGGTTGTCGGCCGACTTGTACAGATACGGCGGCACGGCGCCGGCGAACACCGCCCTGGCGACGCGCTCGGTGCCATGGGTGCCGACATAACGGGCCACCTCGCCGCCGCCCATCGAGAAGCCCACCAGCGTGGCGTCCTTCAGGTCCAGGTGGGTCATCAGGCGGTGCAGGTCGTCGGCGAAGGTGTCGTAGTCGTAACCCGACCAGGGCTGCGAGGACTGCCCGAAGCCGCGGCGGTCGTAGGTGACGACGCGGTAGCCGGCGGCGATCAAGGCCGGCACTTGCGCTTCCCACGACCGGCCGCTGAGCGGCCAGCCATGGATCAGGACCACGGGCTTGCCGCTGCCGTGGTCTTCGTAGTGGATATCGACCGGCGCATCGGCTTCGGCCCCGACCTTGAGCATGGGCATGGTGTAACTCCTGAATGTGGGAGGATGGAACGGCGAGGGCTACCGGGAAAGGCGCTCAGGCCGGCGGGGCGCCGACCTGGCGGCGTGGATCCGCCTTGGCGAAGGCGTCGAGTCGCTCGCACGCGGCCATGACGCGCAGCACGGTCGGGATGCCGGGCACTTCGATCTTGAAGACGCGCATCACCACGACGATGCTGGCAAGGCAGATGTCCGCCAGGGTGGGCACTTCCCCATGGCAGTAGGTGCCCGTGCCGGGCTCGGTGACGAGGCGCTGCTCCAGCGCCTGCAGGCCCGTCGTGAACCAGTGAATCTGCCAGGCGCGCCAGGCTGCATCGTCGAAGCCGCCGGCGGTGGTCAGGTACTTTTTCACCCGCGGCGTGATCAGCGGATGGGTGTCGGCTGCCAGCATCGCGGCGAGCGAACGCACGCGGGCACGGCCGTGCACGTCGGCGGGCAGCAAGGCCGGCGTCGGGAAGCTCTCGTCGAGGAATTCGAGGATCGCCAGCGACTGCGTCAGCGGCGTGGGCGACTGTCCGGCGCCGTGGTCCACCAGCGCCGGAACGGCACCCATCGGGTTGATCTTCAGGAAGGCTTCGCCGCGATGTTCGCCGCCATCGATGTCGACGTCGTGCTCCCGCGGCGACACGCCTTTCAAGTTGAAGGCCACGCGCACGCGGTAGGTGGCGGAGGTGCGCCAGAACGAGAAGAGTTCGAAGCGCGGGGCGTCTGTCGTCACGTCGGTCATCGAGAGTTCCTGTCGGCAGCGGAGAGGGGTTCTGAACGAACTGGTCCAGAATATAGCGAATGTTGAAAAAGTCTGCCGTCGCGAGAGGGCTTCCCGGTCGCCCCCGGGGCTTCGACGCCGAGGCGGCACTGCGCATTGCCGTCGACGTGTTCTGGCAGCATGGCTACGAGGCGACCTCGCTCGACACGCTCAGCCACGCGATGGGGCTCAGCCGATCCAGCTTCTATGCCTGCTTCGGGTCCAAGCACGCGCTGCTGATGGCCGCGGTGCAGCGATATGCCGATGGCCGCTTCGCGACGCTTGCCGCACGCGCCGCCGCTTGCGCCGATCCGCGGGCAGCGGTGCGTGCGATGCTGGCCGTCATCGCGGATGTCGATGGCGGCACGCGCGGCTGCCTGTTCGTCAATGCGGTCTCCGAACTCGCGCCGGGCGACGCCGAGCTGGTCGCGTTGGCGCAGTCACATACCGCGCGTGTCGGCGCGCTGATGACGACGACGCTGCGCCGTCTCGGTTGCACCGAAGCAGAAGCATCGGCGCGCGCCGGCGCCTTGCTGGCCCTGGTCATGGGCGTCACGACGCTGCGCAAGACGGGCGTGTCGCCGCCGCAACTGAACGCCTTGCTGGCCCAGGCTGATCACTTGATGCCGGGTCCCCCCCTGGCCAGAACCTTCAGGACAGCCAGGCCGTCGGACAAGAGGAAGTCGCCATGAGCGAGCGCTCATCTCAGGCAACGCCGGTTGTCCCGTCCCCGCCCATGCGGTGGGACGAGCAGCGCCACCGCGACTCGATCGCCGTGGCGGGACGGCGTGGGAACAAGCGCGACCCGCGAGTCTCGCTGCCGCCGCTCACCCGTGGAAGTGCACCACCGTCTTCGTCGAGCTCAGCTCCTCGAGCGCGAGCAGGCCTTTCTCGCGCCCGTGTCCGCTGCGTTTGGTACCGCCGAACGGCAGCTCCACACCGCCGCCGGCACCATAGCAGTTGACGAAGACCTGACCCGCACGCACCGCCTTGGCGACGCGGTAGGCGCGACCGGCGTTCTCGCTCCACACCGCCGCCAGCAGGCCATACGGCGTGCCGTTCGCCAGCGCGATCGCGTCGGCCTCGTCGGCGAACGGCAGGGCCGCCAGCACCGGCCCGAACACCTCCTCGCAGGCCAGCGCGTCGGTGCGCGGCACCGGCCCGAAAAAGGTCGGCCGCGCGTAGTAGCCGCCCGGCGGAACGCCATCGGCGATCTGCCCCTGCGCCAAGATCGGCACGCCGCCGGATCGGGCGGCGTCGATGTAGCGGTTCACCCGCGCGAGCTGCGCCGGGTTCATCACCGGACCACAGTCGAGGTTCATCGCCGGCGTGCCGACGCGCACTTTCGCGAACGCCTCGGCCACGCGCCCGACGACCTTGTCGAACGCGCTCTGTTCGACCAGCAAGCGGCTGCCGGCGGTGCAGGTCTGCCCGGCGTTCTGCACGATCGCCTTGACGATGATCGGCACCGCGCGGTCGAGGTCGGCGTCGGCAAAGACGATCTGCGGGCTCTTGCCGCCGAGCTCGAGCACGCACTTGACGGCATTCTTCGCGGCGGCCTGCTGCACCAACGTGCCGACCTCGTTGCTGCCGGTGAACGAGATCAGGTCGATGCCCGGATGCGCGGCGAGCGCCGCACCGGCTTCCTCGCCGAGACCGGTGACCACGTTCAACGCGCCTTCCGGCAGGCCCGCTTCGGTGGCGAGTTCCGCGAAACGCAGGGCCGACAGGCTGGTGTCCTCGGCCGGTTTCAGCACGGTCGCGTTGCCCATCGCGAGCGCCGGCGCGACCGTGCGGCCGATCATCTGCGCGGGGTAGTTCCACGGGATGATGTGCGCGGTCACGCCGAGCGGCTCGCGCAGCAGCGACACGTGGTGCCCGTTCAGGAAGGGGATCACCTCGCCGTGCACCTTGTCGGCCGCGGCGCCGTAGAACTCGAAGTAGCGCGCGAGCACGACGATGTCGTTGCGCGCGGTCGCGAGCGGCTTGCCGGTGTCGCGCGATTCGATCTGCGTCAGCTCGTCGACGTGGTCCTGCAGCTTCTCGCCGATCTTCGTCAGCACGCGGCCGCGTTCGGTGGCCGTCATGCGGCCCCAGGCGCCCTGATCGAGTGCGCTGCGCGCGGCGGCGACGGCGAGGTCGACGTCGCGCGCCGTGCCGCGGGCGATCTGGTCGTACGCTTCGCCGTCGGCGGGCGAGACGACCGGCAGGGTGCGCTGGTCGTGGGCAGCCGTCCAGCGGCCGCTGATGAACATCTTCTTCACGGTGTGGTTCTCCTTGCTGGCATCCCGTGACTTTAGGCAGGACGGTGCCGCCGGGGAATTGGAATGTCGGCAACGGCGTCTTGCCCCAATTGCAAGTCGGCGCGCCGGTGGACAGAATCGGCGGCATGCTGCCCGACATCGACTCATTGGCCCTGTTCGTCCGAGCCGGGGAAATGCGGAACCTGACCCGGGCAGCGGAAGCGAGCCTGATCACCGTGCCGGCGGCGAGCCGGCGGCTGGCGCTTCTCGAACACCACTTCAAGGCCCAGTTGTTCGAACGCCATTCGCGGGGCATGGACCTGACGCCGGCGGGCGAGCGGCTGCTGCAACTGGCGCGCGAAGTGATGGCCAGCGTGCACCACCTGCGCGCCGAGATGGGCAACTACGCACGCGGCAGCCAGACCGTGCTGCGGGTGCACGGCAACACCTCGGCGATGACGCAGTACCTGCCCGGCGACATCGCCGCCTTCCAGTCGGCCCACGAGAACGTCCGCGTCGTGCTGGAGGAGTGCTGGAGCGAAGACGCAGTGCGCCGGGTGCGCCGCGGCGAGGTCGATCTCGGCGTGAGCGTCGAGGGTCCCGACCTCGACGGGCTCTGGGTCCGGCCGTACCGCTCCGATCAGCTCGCCGCGGTGCTGCGCGAGGATGACCCGTACGGTGGTGATCGGCTCTCGTTCAACCAACTGCTCGAGCGCGACCTGGTCGGCCTCGAAGGCGGCAGCACGCTGACCCGCCTGATGGAAGCGAAGGCGGCGGGTCTGATGCGGCCGATCGCGCTGCGCGTGCAGGTCCGCAGTTTCGAGGCGGTGTGCCGCGCGGTCGAGGCCCGGCTCGGGGTCGGCGTGTTGCCGTTGCTGGCGGCACGCAGCTTTGCCGCCGCGATGCAGTTGCGCGTGGTGCCGCTCAGCGAGGCATGGGCCTTGCGCCGCATGTGGCTGTGTCTGCGTGGCGAGCCCGCGGAGGGGTCGCCGCTGCACGCCCTGGTGACGCACCTGACCGCCTCCTCCGCGGGCGACGTCGCGACGCCGCCCGAAGCACGCGCCGCCTGAGAGGCGTCAGGCCAGCGCGTCCGGTCGCCCGACCGTCATCGTCGCCGTCATCCCGACGTCACCCGGCGGTACGGGGCCCTCAGGCCTTCGGCATGTCGCGCGGCACCGTGCTCGCGAACGACGCACGCTCGCGCGCCCGCGCCGCGAGCTCGTCGAGCCGCGGCACGGCCGGCAGCCAGGGCGCGCCGGCGAACCGGAAGCGGATGTAGTCGACCAGCACGACCGCGGTGATCGCCGCGAGGTCGGCGGTCGCGCCGGTGATCTGCGGCGGATCGGCCTCGAGCCGCTCGAGCGCGCCGATCACCGAGCGCCGCCGGCGCAGCCCGACCGGCGACTCGTCGAAGCCCGGATCGATGCGCCGGCTGATGATGATGGCCGCAGCCGCCTCGATCGCGCCCATCGCGATGCCGGCGCGCGAGATGGTGCGGTCGGGTTCGCTGCCGAGCAGCGAGGGCCCGGGGCGCTGCGTCTCGAGCCACAGCACGATCAGCAGGCTCTCGGTCAACGGCAGGCCGCTCGCGAGCACACCGACCGGCACGCGGGCACTCGGGTTCGCGGCCAACAGGCCGGGGTCGTCGTTCCACGGATCGGTGAGCGCGCCGTCGACATCGGCGACGCCCTTCTCGACCAGCGCCACGCGCGCGATGCGGGCGTACGGCGAGGTGGTGCTGTAGTAGAGGCGCATCGAATTCCTCTCAGCCGCGCGGCCGGCTGGATTCGAACGACGCGCGTTCGCCGAGTCGGGCGCCGAGCACGCGCACGGCCGGCAGTTCGGGCAGCCACGGCGCCTCTGCGAAACGGAAGTCGAGGTAGTCGAGCGCGACGACCGCGGCGATCGCATCGAGCGTCGGCGTGCCGCTCGCATGCACCGGCGGATCGGCTTCGAGGCGCGCCATGCCCTCGGCCATCGTGCGGCGCCGCCGCAGGCCGACCGGCGCGGTGTCGAACGACGCGTCGGTGATCTTGCGGCCGATCAAGGTGTGCACCGCGGCGTCGATCACGCCCATCGCGATGCCGGCGCGCGACACGACCGCGGTCGCGGCCGGGCCGAGCAGCGACG
This sequence comes from uncultured Acetobacteraceae bacterium, assembly GCA_964657785.1. Lineage (GTDB taxonomy): Bacteria > Pseudomonadota > Gammaproteobacteria > Burkholderiales > Burkholderiaceae_C > LMDS01. The sequence goes on along the minus strand of CAZZWY010000095.1, from coordinate 1,352 downwards.
GGGAGGGGCGCTGATGCTCGAGCCAGAGGACGATGAGCAGCGACTCGGTCAGCGGCAAGCCGCTGTCGTCGACCAGCGTCGGCACGCGCGCCGCCGGGTTCAGCGCCAGCAGGCGCGGCGTGTCGCCCCAGGGATCGACGACGTCGGTCGGCGTGTCCGCGAAACCCTTCTCGACCAGGGCGATGCGCGCGAGGCGGGCATAGGGCGAGGTGCTGTTCAGCAGCAGATGCATCCTGATCCTCCGAGGGGATTTTGCGATCAGGCCGGCAGCGCGCCGAGCTGCTTCAGCATGCCGAGGTTGTCGAGCAGCGCCCAGTGCTCGATCAGCACGCCGTCGCGGATCTGGAACAGGTCATGCACGGCGATGTCGATCCTGCGGCCGGTGGGGGGCATGTCGCCGAACGCGCCGGTGTGCGTGCCCTGCACCCGCAGCCGCACCAGCACCTTTTCGCCTTCGGCGACGAAATGCTCGAACGGCAGTGTCATGTCGGGGAAGGCGGGCAGCAGCGCGTCGTGGAGTTGCGCGACGCCATCGGGGCCGCGCACCTCGAAGGGAAGGCCCGGGTCGTGGCGCACGAAGCCCGGCGCGATGTGCTCGGCCATCCATGTCGTGTCGCGCGCGAGAAAGGCCGTGAAATAGTCGCGGCAGAGTTGCTTGTTGTCTTCGAGGCTCATGGTGGTCTCCTGGGGGCGGTTCGGTTCAGGCCGGCAGCACGTCGAAGCCGAGGCGCGGGAAGTGCACGTGCAGATCGCCGGTGGCGGCATCGCGGCGGTGGATCACGATCTCGCTGTCGCTCGCCGCGACGAGCGTGCCGGCGACCGGCACGCGCGCGTTGTCGTCGGGTGTGACGGTGACCTTCGCACCGACGGGCAGACCGTTCGGATCGCCGTCCGGGCGCAGGTGCGTCACCGGCCGCGGGCTCGCATCGCGGGCGACGGCGAACGCGTCTTCCGGCGTCGTCGGCGTCGGCTGGCCATGGCCGAGCGCGGTGATGCGGTCGTACCACCCAGGCAATGGGCCGTCGATGCCCAGCATGGCGTCGACATCGGCCGGGCAGTTCTTGCGCAGCAGGCAGGTCGTCTGGTAACAGGTCAGGTCGAGCGCGCTCGGCGCGTTGCCGAAGACGAAGCGGCGGCCGTCGGCCAGCGCGGCCTTCAGCCACGCGTACTGCGCGGTGACGTGCTGGCGGTATTTCGGCAGATCCGGTGCCATCGCCTCCTTGCTGATGTCGACGTAGAGGTAGCCCTCCTTGCGGTCCTTGAGGAACTCGGCGGGGATGTGATCGCCGATGAAATGCGTCAGCACGCCGATCGTCGGGATCCACATCGCGCGGTCCCAGGCGAACGACAGA
>CAZZWY010000094.1:0-10293 GCA_964657785.1 uncultured Acetobacteraceae bacterium | reverse complement strand
TGCTCGGCCGGCGGCTATCTCGGCGTGCGGGCGAACTTCATGCCGACGCCGCAGACCGGCTGCCCGGTGATCGAGGACCCGCTGAAGGACCGCGCGGCGCCGCCGATCGGCGCCTGCACGACGCTGCCGTTCCCCCTGAACCTCCTCAACGTCCTCGCCATGAAGACGATCGACGCGGACATGACGCTGGAGCCCGGCACCTACTGCGCCGGCCTGCACATCACCAAGAACGCCGTCGTCACGCTGAAGCCGGGCGTCTACGTGATGAAGGACGGCCCGCTGGTCGTGGACAAGAAGGCGACGCTGATCGGCGAGTTCAGCCGCAGCGTCGAGACGACCGCAGGGCTCGGCGCGGTCGTGAGCTCGCTCGTCGTCGCCGGCCTGCCGACGACCGAGCTCGGCCGGCGCATCGACGCGCTTTCGGCCGTCACGGCGGCGGATGTGCAGCGCTACGCGAGCGCGAACCTCGGCGCCGCGGGCCGACGCGTGGTCGTGGCCGGCGAAGCGAGCCGCTTCGGGGACGCGTTGCAGGCCGCGGTGCCCGGCGGCGCGCCGGCGGTCCTGACGGTGCCGGCGCCGGCGCTCGATCTGGACGCGCCCGCCGGCCTGTCGAGCGTGCCGAAGGCCCCTTGAGCCACGGTCACCTTCCCCGCCTGAACGACGCGTCCCGGCGCGTGTCCACTGCCAGCACGCCCGACGCGCCTTCACGCCGAATCCGCGCCTGCGCAGGATTCGCCCGTTGGCCGAGCTCGGACAAAGGGGATGAACTCGCGCGGGCGAACGATTGCTGGGACAATCGAGGACTTGTCCGTGCCTGCCTTCGAGGCATCACGCCGTTCGCAATCTTTCACCAGGACCGCCAATGGCCACCCGTCGCCCATCATCCGCTGCCGCCTCCGATTCCCCCCAGAAGCTGCGCCAGACGCAGGCCGAGTACGTTGCCGCGCGACCCGCTGGCGAGCCCGGCGTCAAGCCGATGATGTCGAGCTCGAAGATGTACGTCTGCCGGCGCTGTCAGGCCAACTTCAAGACCGGCGACGGCAAGCCGGACGCGCGTCTGCCGGGCCTCGGCAAGTGCAACAAGTGCCTCGCGGCCGCGACCGCGGCGCTCGCGGCCTGAGCGGTCGGGTCTCGAGACGTTGATCCGGCCGCCCGAGCCTCCGTGCCGCCGGGTCGGGTTCCGCGGTTCAGGTCGGCGTCAGTCTCCGGGCCGCGCTCAGCAGGCCAGCATCCGCGGGCGGTTCAGGATCACCTCCCGGGCTTTTTCGATCGCGTAAGCCAGGGCGGCGTCGGGCGACTTCCAGCGATGCCCGCAGGCGAGGCTCTCGTCCCGATAGGCCTCTCGCGGCTGCGGCACGCCGGTCACCCGCTGCACAATCATCGTGGCGGTGTAGCCGTCGCCCTGTGGACCTTCCAGGGCGCCCGCGTAGATCCGGTAGTCGCCCATCATGCGTTCGTCGAAGTGCATCTGAACCTCCGTCGCGGTCGTCGCCGCTCGGGCTCGATGATCATCGATTCGGGGCTGTGGAACATCCGCTGAAAGAGGGAGTCCGCCATCGCGCCGGCGCTCCGTAGCGGGCAGGCCGCCGGCCCCTCGTCGGGTCTGCCATTTCAGGGCTGCCATTCGGCGAGCGCTGCCCGGTAGATGCCGGAGGCCGGGTCGACCGCGCCCTGCAGCCCGCAGACGCTCGAGGCGAATGCGGCGGCGCGCGGCAGGGTGACGTCGAGCGACCAGCCCCGCAGGTCGTCGAGCAGCAGGATCGACGCGAAGGCGTCGCCGGCGCCGACGGTGTCGCGCACCTCGACCGCCGGCGCCCGGCCCTCGAGCCAGCGCGATGAGGTTGCTCTGTCGAGGCAGGCCCAGCCGTCGCCGCCGCGCGTGATCACGAGGCGCTGCAGGTCGAAGCGCTGCGCCAGCGCATCGATCGCGGCGCGCTGCCCCGGGGCGCCCCACGGCATCGGCGCTTCGCCGGGCGCGATGAACCAGTCGATCAGCCGATCGAGCTCGTCGTCGTTGACCTTGACGCGTTCGGCGATGCCGAGCGACTCTTCCGCAAGCGTGCGATTGTCCGGACCGTCGCGCAGGTTGAGATCGAGAAAGCGGGCTGCCCGGGTCGCGTCGATCGCCGCGCGGATCGCCGTGCGCGACCGGTCGCTGCGTTGCGCGAGCGTGCCGAAGTAGACGATGGCCGGCGCCGCGGCCTGCACCGCGTCGACGCTCGCGGCCGGATCGAGCGCGTCCCAGGCGGTGTTCGCGACGATCTCGAACCGGTGCCGGGTGCCGTCCATGTGGACTCGCACCGTGCCCGTCGCCAGCACGTCGTCGCGTTGCAGACCGCGCGGGTCCAGGCCGAAGCGGGCGAAGTCGGCCGCGATGTCGTCGCCCGGCGGGTCGATGCCGATGCGCGTGACCATGAGCGGGTCGGCGCCGAGCAGGGCGAGGTTGCGGGCGACATTGAACGGTGCGCCACCGATCACCGCACGCTCGGGAAAGAGGTCGAGGAGCGCCTCGCCGAGCACGGCGACGCGGGGGGAGACGGATGCGGTCATGGCAGGCTCCGATACAGGCTCGTCGCGGGGCCGGCACCGAACCGCGCCTCGCCCTGACGCCGGAACTCCTTGGGCGTCATGCCCTTGATCTCGAGGAAACGGCGATTGAAGTTGGCGACGTTGTTGAAGCCGCACTCATAGCAAACGGTGCTGATGTAGCGGTCGGTCTCCATCAGCAACTGGCAGGCGCGGGTGATGCGCAGGCGGTTCACGAAGTCGGTGAAGGTGTTGCCGGTGGCGCGGCGGAAGTAGCGCGAGAACTGGCTTTCGCTCATGCCGACGCGCTGGCTCAGCTCGGCCATCGAGAACGGCCCGCTGGCGTTCGCCGAGACGTAGTCGACGATCTCGCTGATCTGCGCGAGCGAGGTGTCGTCCTCCGAGCTCTGCAGCGGCATGCTCGAGAGCAGCCGGTAGTCGGTGCACTCGGCGAGCGCGCCGAGGAAGCTCAGGAACTCGGCGAAGCGCGCGAGCCCGTGAAGCTTCTTGATCCGTTGCAGCGCGTCGCTCGCATACGCCGTCATGCCGAAGAATTCGACCCCGCGGCGGGCGCGTTCGAGCAGCGGGAGCACCAGGCCGAGATCGGGGATCGATTCGCTCGCCCGGCGCAGCGGCTCTCCGGCGAATTGCAGCACCACGTCGCGCTCGGCGACCCCTTGCGCGCCGACATCGCTCGAGATCCAGTTGTGCGGCAGGCGCGGCCCGGTCATCACGAGGTGCCCGGGCTCGAAGTGGCCGATATAGTCGCCGACGAAGACCCGGCCGCGCGTCTGCACGATCAGGTGCAGCTCGTACTCCTCGTGGTAATGCCAGCGTACCAGCGGGTTCGGGAAGCCGTGCTCGAGGCAGCGCACGTAGCCGTGGCTTCCCGCGGGCTCGTAGCCGAGCGTCGGGTCGCGACTCAGGTCGTGCTCGAGTTCGGGAGCGCGGGCGCGCTTGGACATCAGGGCCATGGCGTCATTCTGGCGGACGATCGGCGGACGGCGCTCGGACGATTCAGCTCATCACGCTGCCGCCGTCGACGTTCAGCGTCTGCGCGGTGATGTACGAGGCCGCGGCGCTCGCGAGGAAGACGGCGGCACCGGCGATGTCTTCCGGCACCGCCTGCAGCTCGGACGCCGGCGCGGCCCGCAAGTCGACCCCGGTACCGCGCGCGCCCTGTTCGAGACGGGCCTTCGCCACGGCGAGACCGATGTCGCCCGCCGCGCCGGTGACGAGCGCATGCCGGCCGGCGAGCACGCCGGAATTCGCCGCCGGTTCAGACACGGCCGAAGTCGTTCACGAAGTCGAGCACCTCGACGTGGGCGGCGCGGATCGCCGACTCGAGGCGCGCGTCGCCGGCGAGCGGCCCCCAGAGGATCGGGTCCCGGCAGAACGCGGCGAGCGGGTCGGCCGCGTTGTGCCGATCGGCGAAGAGGGCGTGCGCAGCGACCGGGTCCATGCCCTGGTCCTGGTAGACGTACGGCAGTTCACCGCGGTGCCAGCGGCCGAGGAACTCGAAAAACAGCGCCGGCAGCTTGGCGATGCTCGCGATCGGCCGGCCGAGGGCCAGGCACTCGTGGAAGGTCGGCCAGAGAAAGCCGGGAATCTTCGCGAAGCCGTCGGCGGCGACACGCTGGTTGGTGTCGAGCAGGGAGGCGCTGCTGAAGCGGTCGATCACCACATCGCGGTACGCGGCCAGGTCGAGCGGGTACGGGTTCTGCGAGGCAACGAGCGCGGGGATGACGCAGTCGGTCACGTAGTCGTAGGCCATCTTCCGGATCACGGGGTGGTCGACGCCTTCGTGGATGTACGTGAGGCCGATCAGCGTGCCGGCCCAGGCGAAGCAGCTGTGGCTCGAATTGAGGATGCGGATCTTCGCCTCCTCGTACGGCAGCACCGAGCTCACCATCTCGGCGCCGACCTTCTCCCACGCGGGCCGGCCGGCGATGAAGCGGTCTTCGATCACCCACTGGATGAAGGCCTCGCCCATCAGCGCGGCCGGGTCGTCGACACCGGTCGCCGCCTTCACGCGCGCCGCGACCTCGGGCAACGGCCGCGGCGTGATGCGGTCGACCATTGCGCTCGGCGAGCGGGTGCTGGTCTCGACCCAGCCGCGCAGCGCGTCGTCGCCGCGGCGCGTCAGGAAGTCGATGAAGCCGGCGTGGAAGCGCTCGCCGTTGCTGCGCAGGTTGTCGCAGTTCATGAGCGTGACCGGGCCGCTGCCGCGCTGGCGGCGCGCGTCGAGGATGGCCGCGAGCGCGCCGTAGATCGTGGTGCGGGTGGTGCCGGCGAGGTCGGAGGCGATGTCAGGGTAGCTCGTGACGAGCCGGTGGTGGCTGTCGAGGTAGTAGCCGGCCTCGGTGACGGTGAACGAGATGATGCGGGTGGCGGGATCGGCGCCGACTTCGATCAGCCCGGCGAGCATCGGATCGTAGGGAACGATTTTGCGGATCGAGCGGATGCGTTCGTAGCCGCGCTCGCCCGCCGGGGTCACGGTCTCGAGCGTGTATTCGCCGTTCTGCGCCGCGAGTGCCGCGACCGTGTCGGCCATGTCGGGGCGGATGTTGCCGCCGGCGAGCGCCCAGCCGGTGTCGCCCTGCTCGATCAGGCGGTGCAGGTAGACGGCCTGGTGAGCACGGTGGAACGAACCGAGGCCGAGGTGAAGGATCCACTGGGTCATGTCGTCTGGCCTCTCTTCAAGCCGCTTGCTGCAGGGGGCGCAGTGCCCGCCCCTGCGAATCGAAGTACATCAACGCCGCCGGGTCGATCTCGACGCCGACCGAGTCGCCGAGCTGCAAGGTCGTGCGGTCGCTCTGCCGCGAGATCAGCGGCACATCGGCGCCGACGCGCGTGTGGATCAGCGTGTCCGAGCCGAGCGACTCGACGAGTTCGACCGTCCCGGAGATCGGCCCCTGACCGGCGCGGACGACGCGCACGTACTCGGGGCGCACGCCGACGGAGCCGTCCGACGGCAAGCGGGCACCGGCGATGCGCGTCAGCTCCGGCAGCGCCGCGGCGGCCATCACGTTCATCTGCGGCGTGCCGATGAACTGCGCGACGAACTGGTTCGCCGGGTGGTCGTAGAGCTCGAGCGGCGAGCCGACCTGCTCGATCAGGCCGTCGCGCAGCACGACGACGCGGTCGGCGAGCGTCATCGCCTCGATCTGGTCGTGGGTGACGTAGATCGTCGTCGCGCCGAGCGCGCGGTGCAGGTTCGCGATCTCGACCCGCGTCTGGCCGCGCAGCGCGGCGTCCAGGTTGGAGAGCGGCTCGTCGAAGAGGAAGACCTTGGGCGCCCGGACGATCGCCCGGCCGATCGCGACGCGCTGGCGCTGGCCGCCGGAGAGCTCCTTCGGCGTGCGCTGCAGGTACTGCGTCAGGTTCAGGATCTTCGCGGCGCGCTCGACCTTTTCCTTGCGCACCGCGACGTCGACCTTCGCGAGCTTGAGCGCGAACGACATGTTGTCGAAGACGGTCATGTGGGGATAGAGCGCGTACGACTGGAACACCATCGCGAGATCGCGCTTGGACGAGGGCACGTTCGTGATGTCGCGGCCGTCGAGATGCAGCGAGCCTTCGGTGGTGGCCTCGAGACCGGCGATCAGCCGCAGCAAGGTCGACTTGCCGCAGCCCGACGGGCCGACGAAGACGATGAATTCGCCCTTCTCGATCGCGAGGTCGATGCCCTTGATCGTTCGGACCGCACCGAATTCCTTGACGATGCCTTTGAGTTCGAGGAATGCCATTGAAGGAGTCTCCCTATTTCACCGCGCCGAAGGTCAGGCCTTGCACGAGTTGCTTTTGACTGAACCAGCCGAAGACGATGATGGGGGCGATCGCCAGCAACGAAGCCGCGGAAAGCTTGGCCCAGAACAGGCCCTCGGGACTCGAGTACTGGGCGATCAGCGCCGCGAGCGTGCCCGCCTTCGACGAGGTCAGGTTGAGTGACCAGAACGCCTCGTTCCACGCGAGCACGAGGCAGAGCAGGCCCGTCGAGGCGATCCCGCCCATGGTCAGCGGCAGGATGACGTGGCGGAATTCGTCGCCGACCGTCGCGCCGTCGAGCCGCACGGCCTCGAGGATGTCGTTCGGCACTTCCTTGAAGGCGCTGTAGAGCATCCAGACCATGATCGGCAGGTTCGAGAGCGTGAAGACGATGATGAGCGCCGGCAGCGAATCGAGCAGGCCCACGCTCTGCGCCATCACGTAGATCGGGACGAGTGCGCCGACCGCCGGCATCATCTTGGTGGACAGCATCCACATCAGCACGTCGCGTGTCTTCTTCGTCTTGAAGAAGGCCATCGAATAGGCCGCGGGCGCGGCGATCGCGAGACCCAGCAACGTCGAGACGACGCTCGTGATCAACGAATTGAGCGCGAAGTGAAGGTAGTCGCTGCGCGCCTGGACCTCGCCGAAGCTCGCGAGCGTCGGCGAGAAGAAGAGCTCGCCGGCGATCGCCTGGCCCTCGGTCTTGAAGGCGGTGATGCCGAGCCAGAACAGCGGGAAGAAGATCAGCAGCGCGAAGAACCACGACGCGACCGTGCGAACCAGCGGAAAGGCAGCTTTTTGACTCATCGCATCAGTCCAGGTTCTTGCCGACGAGGCGGATCAGGAACACCGCGGCGATGTTCGCGAGGATCACCGCGAAGAGGGCCCCGGCCGACGCCACGCCCACGTCGAAGTTCATCAGCGCCTGCTTGTAGATCAGGAACGCGAGGTTGGTGCTCTCGTTGCCCGGGCCGCCCGAGGTCGTGGTGAAGATCTCGGCGAAGACGCTCATCAGGAAGATCATCTCGATCATGACGACGACCGCGATCGAGCGGCCGAGGTGCGGCAGCGTGAGATACCAGAACTGGTGGAGCTTGGTCGCGCCGTCCATCCGCGCGGCCTCCATCTGCTCGCGGTCGAGCGACTGCAGCGAGGTGATGAAGATCAGGCAGGCGAAGGGCAGCCACTGCCAGGCGAGCATGACGATGATCGCGAAGAGCGGGTAGTCGCTCATCCAGTCGATCGGCACCAGGCCGAAGAACTTCCACACGTGCGCCAGAACCCCGTAGATCGGGTTCATCATCATGTGCTTCCAGAGCAGCGCGTTGACCGTCGGCATGACGAAGAACGGCGAGATCAGCAGCACGCGGACGATGCCCTGGCCCGGGAACGGCTCGTTGATCAGCAGCGCGAGCGCAATGCCCATCCCGACCGTGATCACGATGACCCAGCCAAGCAGCTCGATCGTCTGCAGCACCGAGGGCCAGAAGTCCGGGTCGGTGATGAAGTAGTGGAAGTTCTCGATGCCGGCCCAGGTCTTCTCGCCGGGCTGCATCAGGTTGTAGTGGACGAGCGCGAACCAGATCGTCATCACGAGCGGCACGATGCTCCAGGCGAGCAGGGTGACGACCGCGGGCGCCATCAGGGCGCGGGGCAGGAAGCGGGACATGGGTGGCCTTTCGTCGCGAAGAGGCCCCGTCGCAGGCGGACGGGGCCGACCGGTCTTCAACGCCGGTCTTCAGCTCATTCGTCGGCTCACTTCTTGTAGTAGCCGGCCTTCGTCATCTCACGCTCGGCCGCCGTCTGCGAGGTCTTCAACGCCTGGTCGACCGTGGTCTTGCCGGCAAGCACCGAGCTCATCTGCTGGCCGACCGCGATGCCGATCGACTGGAACTCGGGAATCGCCGCGTACTGCACGCCGACGTAAGGCGACTTCGGCAACGTGCTGTCGCTCGGGTTGGCGCTGTTGATCGCCTTCAGCTCCTCGGGCGCGAAACGAGCCGCCTTCTGGAACTCGGGGTTCGCATAGGTGGACTTGCGCGTGCCGGTCGGCACCGACTGCCAGCCCGACTCCTTGGCGATCAGGTTGATGTAGTCCTTCGACGTTGCCCAGACAATGAACTTCTGCGCCGCGTCGGCATTCTTCGACGAGGCCGGAATCGCGAGATTCCAGGACCAGAGCCAGTTCGCGCCCTTCGGCGTGACGGCCGTCGGGGCTTGCACGAAGGCGACCTTGTCGGCGACCTTGGACTGCTTCGGGTCGCTCACGAAAGAGGCGGCGATGGTCGCGTCGATCCAGACGCCGCACTTGCCTTCGTTGAAGAGCGCGAGGTTCTCGTTGAAGGAATTCGCCGACGCCCCGGGCGGCCCGTACTTCTTCATCAGGTCGACGTACTGGCTGATCGCGTCGTGCCACGGCTTGGTGTCGATCTGCGGCTTCCAGGCCATGTCGAACCACTGGCCGCCGTAGGTGTTGACCATCGTCGAGAGGAACGCCATGTTGTCGCCCCAGCCCGGCTTGCCGCGCAGGCAGAGGCCGTAGACGCCCTTGGCCGGGTCGTGGATCTTCGAGACGATGTCGGCCATCTGCGTCCAGGTCGGGTTCTCCGGCATGGTCAGGCCCTTGGCCTTGACGAGGTCGTCGCGGTACATCGTCATCGAGCTCTCGCCGTAGAAGGGCGCGGCGTAGAGCTTGCCGTCCAGAGAGAGCCCGCTGCGGATGGCCGGCAGCAGGTCGTCGACGTCGTAGGCGGCGTCGGTCGTGATCGGCGCGAGCCAACCCTTCTTGCTCCAGATCGGCGCTTCGTAGAGGCCGATCGTCATCACGTCGAACTGGCCGCCCTTGGTCGCGATGTCGGTCGTGACGCGCTGGCGCAGCACGCCTTCCTCGAGCGTGACCCACTTCAGCGTGATGCCGGGGTTGGCCTTCTCGAAGTCCTTGGTGTGCTTCTGCATCTCGATCATGTGGCCGTTGTTGACGGTCGCGATGACGAGGTCGACGGCCTGCGCCGACGCGGCGGCCAATCCCGTCAGGGCAAGCACGAAAGCGTTCTTGAGCTTCATCTCTGTCTGTCTCCAGGTTGTTCGAAGTCTTTGCGAGGGAATCGGGCACGTCGCAGCCTGACAATACGGTATCGGGTTGCTGCACCTGGTACGGAGCCCCCGAGTAAAGATACTTTGTTGCACTGGTGCATCGGGGGTTTCCAGTAACGCCGTTGGCGATGCGCAGGCGTCTCGAGGAGAGTCGATGTCGGAGGAATTCGAAGTGCGTGGCCCGCACGAAGATCATCTGGAGCGGGCCGCCGAGCACGAGCCCAGGGGCATGGCCGGGCAGCTCGCGGTGACGACCGCGGTGCTCGCGACGGTCGGGGCGCTGTTCTCGTACATGGCCGGGGCGACGCAGGCGGAGGCCGGCCTGCTCAAGAACGACGCGGCCATCCGCAAGACCGAAGCGTCGAACCAGTGGAACTTCTATCAGGCCAAAAGCAGCAAACAGAACCTCAGCGAACTCGGTTCGCAACTCGCCGACGAAGGGCATCGCCCGTTCTTCGACAAGGAAGCGCGCCGTTACGAAGCCGAGAAGGCCGCCATCAAGGCAGCCGCCGAGAAGCTCGAGAGGGAGTCGACCGAGTTCGACGCGCTCAGCGAGGCGCAGATGCACCAGCACCATCGCTGGGCGCAGGCGACGACCGCGCTGCAGATCGCGATCGCGATGGCGGCGATCGCGCTGCTCACGAAGCGGCGCTGGCTCGAGGGTGCGGTGTATGGGATGAGCGCGCTGGGCGTGGTGGTCGGCGTGCTCGCCTACCTGCACATCTGAGCAGGGGCCGCAGCGCGCCCGCGGCGGCCGCGCCGGTCACGCGCCCGGGCTACCGCCGCTCCGGCTCATTGCCCTCGTGGTCCTTCTTGTCGTGGCCCTTCTTCTCGGCATCCTTGGCAGCGGCGGGCGGACGGCGGGCGTCCTTCGGCGGCGGCTTCGGCGGCACCGCACCCTGC
>CAZZWY010000093.1:0-10307 GCA_964657785.1 uncultured Acetobacteraceae bacterium | reverse complement strand
CGCAGGAAGTCGACCTGCTCGCCGATCTGCGCCACCATCGAAGCCACGACGGTCGCGGCCGCGCCGACGTGGAGCCAGGCGAGGTGGCCGTCGCCGATGCCGAAGTTGGCGTGGACGACGCCCTCCAGCGCAGCCGGCTGCCGGATCATCAGGAACAGGTACGGCAGCACCAGCAGCACGGCCCAGAGCGGCTGCGTCCAGGCCTGGATGCGGCTGATCATCGTGATGCCGAACATCGCGAGCGGAATCACGCCGACCGAGCAGATCAGGTAGCCGAGCCAGAGCGGCATGCCGAGGCCGAGCTCGAGCGCGGAGGCGAGGATCACCGCTTCGAGCGAGAAGAAGATGAAGGTGAAGCTCGCGTAGATCAGCGAACTCAGCGTCGAGCCGAGGTAGCCGAAGCCCGATCCGCGTGCCAGCAGGTCGACGTCGACGGCGTGGCGCGCGGCGTAGACGCTGATCGGGATGGCGGTCGCGAAGATGAAGACGCTGACGAGCGCGATCGCGACGAAGGCGTTGAAGAAGCCGAAATCGACCGCGATCGATGCGCCGATCGCCTCCAGCGCGAGGAACGACACCGCCCCGAGCGCCGTGTTCGCGACCCGGAACTCGCTCCACTTGCGGAAGCTCCGCGGCGTGTAGCGCAGCGCATAGTCCTCGATCGTCTCGTCGGCGACCCAGGCGTTGTAGTCGCGGCGGATGCGGACGATGCGCTGGGTGGGCGGCGGCGTCGATCGCAGCGAAGCGCGTCCAGGCGCCCGGGCCCCGCCGGCACCGGGCCGCACGGCGGCGGGCGGGCTGTGGAGGGTCATGACGGCTCGGCCTCTTCTGCTGCGAACGGCACGACGCCGGCCCCGCATGATCGGCGAGGGGGCGGGCGGCGACGAATACGTCAAACGACTAAGGGGCCGGTCGTGCCCCTTGCCACCCGGCGGCGATCAGGGCGCGTTCAGCAGCCTGTCGAGTGCGCCGCAGAGCCTTGTCTGGGTGCCAGCACAGTGATCCGATCATGGGCTTACACGAGTGCGCAATCTTGTCGAACGAGTTCTGGGGCTGCCACAAGCGCGCGGTTTGTTAATCTTTCTTGATCCCTTGTAAAGAATACAAGGTGACAATCGGGACGGCCCGCTCTTTATCCGAAGTCAAATCAAACCGCAGCCGGGCGGTTCGGACCCATCGGTGCCGACCCTCGAACCTGCCCTGCACGGCGCGGAGCGGCCACTGCCGCTACCGCAACTCGACCTTGATGCCGTCGGCCAGCACCGTGATGGCACCGATCTCGTAGGTCTTGGGGCCGACGCTGAGCTCCTCGGGCGTGAACGTGCGAAGCGCCTGGCCTTGGAGCAGCTGCTCCGCGACCACGCCGCCGATGCGCAGCAGCCGCTCGGCGTCGGCGCCGCTGACGCCTTGCAAGGTCAGGCGCTCGGCCCTGGGCTGCTCCAGGCGCAGGGCACGCGACGCCGCGTCGTAGCGCAGCGCACTGCTGAGCGACACCGTGCCGTCGACGCGGACCGCCGCCAGCAACGCACTGGCGATCGACACGCGCGCGGTGACGGCGGCACGGTTGGCGGCCGCGTCGAGTCCGAGCTGCGGGTCGCTCACCGTCACGCGGACGATCTCGGCGTAGCGCTGCGACCGCGGAAACTGGCGGTCGATCAGCGCCTGCAGTTCCGCGAGGCTCGCCGTGTATTCGCTGTTCCAGAAGTCGAATCCGGCCCAGGCGCGCCATGGCAGGCCAGCGCCGAGGGCGGCCAGGCACAGGCGGCGACGGGAGAGATTCGGCATGTCGGCGTACGGGATCGTCAACGGGCCATTCTGCGCCCGGCGCGTTCCTCGCGACGGCACGCCCAGGCGCCTGAGGCGGGCGCCGACCGACCTGGGCTGCAGCCGGCCAGGGCGCGCTCACGGCTTCGCGGCGAAGACCTCGCGCGCGATGCCGACGGCAGTCACCGCGTTCGGCCAACCCCCACAGAACGCCAGGTGCGTCATCGTCTCGATCAGCTCGAAGTCGCTCAAGCCGCTCAGCGACCCGAGCGGGCGGCCAGATGCGCCGGATAGCGATCGCCTTCGATCTGGATGCGCGCGAGCGCCTCCTGAATCTGGCGCAACTCGTCGGGGGTCAGCTCGACCGCGGCCGCGCCGATGTTTTCTTCGAGCCGGTGCAGCTTCGTCGTCCCCGGGATCGGCACGATCCACGGTTGCTGGGCGAGCAGCCAGGCGAGCGCGATCTGCGCCGGCGTGACGCCCTTGGCCCGGGCGATGCCCGTCACGGCGGCGACGAGCGTCTGATTGGCCTCGCGCGCCTCGCGAGTGAAGCGCGGGACGACGTTGCGGAAGTCGCTCTTGTCGAAGGTGGTGCTCGCGTCGATCGCGCCGGTCAGAAAGCCCTTGCCGAGCGGGCTGAACGGCACGAAGCCGATGCCGAGCTCCTGCAAGGTCGGCAGGATCTCCCTCTCGGGCTCGCGCCACCACAGCGAATACTCGCTCTGCAGCGCCGCGACCGGCTGCACCGCATGCGCGCGGCGGATCGACGCCACACCCGCTTCCGACAGGCCGAAGTGCTGGACCTTGCCTTCGGCGATCAGGTCCCTGACGGTGCCGGCGACGTCTTCCATCGGCACGGCGGGATCGACCCGATGCTGGTAGAACAGGTCGATGCGGTCGGTCCTCAGGCGCGCGAGCGCCGCGTCGGCGACGGCGCGGATGCGCTCGGGCCGGCTGTCCTGGCCCTTCTTCGAATCGCCGTCCTGGAAGCCGAACTTGGTCGCGATGACGACCTGGTCGCGAAACGGCGCGAGCGCCTCGCCGACGACCTCTTCGTTGGTGAACGGGCCATAGGCCTCGGCGGTGTCGAAGAAGGTCACGCCGCGCTCGAAGGCGGCGCGGATCAGCGCGATGGCGTCGGGCTTGTCCAGGCCTGGGCCGTAGCCGTAGCTGATGCCCATGCAGCCGAGGCCGAGGGCGGAGACGTCGAGGCCGCTGCGGCCGAGCTGTCGCTTTTGCATTTGCGCTTGCATGGAAGGGTCCCGAAAGTGGTGTCGACGCCGGCACTTTAGGCCGCAGGTGGTCAACCAACTAGGGGTGCCAGCCTTGCACCACCCGCAAGCCGATATTGATAATGACGCCAATTCCAGAGACCGCCGCAGGCATGGCCGCGCTATTGACGCCGTGGTGATTCCATTGGGTCGGTCAGCGGGTGAGCAGGATGCGGGAGGCGTGAGCGGCGCGGAGCACGGAGGGCCAGTCATGGACGAGTGACTCGGCCGGCAGGCGACCATCCAGCGCTGAATTGGGTTCGGCGAACCAACTGGCGAGCTGCCAGCTGTCGATCACACCGACCAGCTCCCGGAGAACCTCGCGCAGCCCCTGCGTGACCGACAAGTCGATCGGGTCGAACTGGAACATGGGAATCCACAAGGTCTCGCGCCACTTGAATCCAAGAATGCTGCCTGACCCGATCATCCGCGCGAGGCTGACGTCATTGCCCTGTCGGTGATCCTGCAGCAACGCCGCAAGATCGTCCCCGCGCACGGTACCGCCGCTGCTTCTGTAGGCGATCAGGAGCGCGACGAAGCCAGCCCCGCTGGGTTCCCCGTCGATGCCGGTGTCCCGCAACTGCGCTGTCGTCGAGGCTCCTTCCAGCCTCGCCGGCGCACGGTATCCATGCGGCCGCGGTTTGCTCAGGATGGCGCTCATGCATTGACCTCTCTAAAGGATGGGGGCACTGATTCGGGTGGTCGGAACCGCTCATCGAACGAGGATGCGGGGGCCCTTTGCGGTCGTCGGTGCGCTGTCGTACGCAGAGCCGCGAGATACAAGACTTGACGTCATCGATCGCGAAGTTGCCTGTCATTGCGGGCTGCCGCACAGACCTGCCCGGATCTGGAGCGCAGCCTTGTGGCTTCCCGACCCTCCAGGCAAATCAACATGAAGACCGACAAACGATTGCAGGAAGAGCGCGAACTCGCGACGAACGCGGCCTGGGGCGCCCCGGGCGTGCACAGCGTGGTCGATGAGATGACGTTCGCATAACGAGTCAAACAGGAATTAACTCATGCTCCGCAATCTCAACGACCTTGAGCTGAGCACTACAGCTCAATGCCACCGACGGCCAGATCGGGCACGTCGAAGACTTCTACTTCGAGGACGATGACTGGGTTGTCCGCTACCTCGTCGTCGACACCGGCACCTGGCTGTCCAGCCGCAAGGTGCTTGCCGACCGCATAACACTCGCAAGTGCGCGCCTCGAGTCCGGCGCGGTCCAGAACGGTGATGCGGCCACGCGCATAGCGCATCAGCCCCTGCTCCACGGCGCCGACCGATGTTCCGGGCGGCCACGGGTGTCATCGCTGAGGCCGCGACGGACGCCCGCACCGATTCCGGAACCCCGTCGGCGGCTGCTCGCCTCAGCCGTCGCTGCGCGGCGCAGACGCGCTGCCCGTTGGCAGGCAAGCCGCAAGTTGGTCGGCCGTCTCCTCCGGTGATTGATGTCCCAGGCCCCGGATGGCAGCGAGGGCATACGACACGACCGCGGCCGCCGACATCAGGGGGCGCGTGGTGCGCAGGCGCCTTTCACAGCGTCCGATCCATTCGCTTCGCTCGAACGCCGCGGGAGTGCTGGAACCGTTGCCCGGGATGTTGATTTCGAAATCGAGGTTCATTGAGTTCTCCGTGGGGGATACCAATTGAGCCGAGCTGATCTGACGAACAGGAGGCGTAGCGGACGCGCATGTCTCGACTGCAATTGGTTTTAATCGCACTGATCGGCACCGTCTGTGCGTCAGAACACACCAGGAGATCTCTTCTGTTCGTCGTGCACCGCCGGAGAACGCCCCCCGCCTGCCGAGGCCGACGGGGCGGCGCACTGTACGACAGCGCACCGACCTCGCGCGCCGCGGCGAGTAAAACCATTCTTTACGACGACCTCGTCATGAATGCGACTGGTCGTCGATGTCGAGGCGCACCATCACATGAACCGACAAAGCACGCTGCTGACCGCGACAGCGATCCTGCTCGCGCTGATGGGACTGACCTCCATCGGCGGTGGCCTCCTGCTCGTGGCGCTCGGCGGCTCCTGGTACTTCCTCGCCGCGGGCGCCGCGCTCCTCGTCAGTGCCATACGCCTCGACGCTGCCGAGTCGAGCGCACTCGGCATCTTCTGCGGCGTCCTGGCGACGACGCTCGTCTGGTCGCTCTTCGAGGTCGGCCTCGACTGGTGGAGCGTCGCTGCCCCCGGCGACGTGCTCTTCATCGTCGGCCTGCTCCTCTGGACACCGTGGATCGGCCGGAGCCTGGCCGATCGGGCCGTGCCGGCGGTGTCGGGGAACCGGCCGCCCTGGCGCGCGAAGCACTACCGACGCACACTGGGCCTGGTGTTGGCGACGTATGCCGTGGTGGCGCTCGCATCGTGGTTCGGCGGTCCGACGTCGACCGAGGCAGCATCTTGCCGAACCCAACCGCTCTCCCCCCGCTTTATGAACAAGATCGCTCCTGCACCGCGGAAACCGATACCGCTCACTACCTGCGCGGCGACGCGCGAAGGATCGAGCACCCCATGCGCCGCGCCGAGCGTGTCGGAAAAGCCGAATGGGGACCCAACGCGGACCAGCATGTGTGTGCGCAAACCGGCCGTCCACTGAAGCCACTCGCGTTCTATGCCGAAGACACTGCCCAAGGCGGCAGCAAGCCCGAGGCGCCTCAGCATTCAGATCGAAGTGCAACGCCCGGGGTTATGAACTGAGGCTCGTGGCCTGTCTGCGCCAGGGCACAGCACCCGGCTGCCGCGCACGCGAGGCACCGACCGGCGTGGGGAGATCCCCGACGTGGTCAGCCTCCACGTGCGTCCGCCCGAAATCGAAGACCGCGTGGCGCCCTTCATCAAGGGCGCGGGCAACCAGGCGATGCCGCCGACGTCGAGCTGTCTTCATGCGGGTTCATCGTTCAACCGCCGTGTTGCCAGTTCGTGTAGACGAATTCGAGGCTGTAGCCGTCGAGCGGTCGATGGGGTTGACCGTCAGGAAGAGGTGGTCGAGCAGGGTGCCCCTCCTTCAGATGCTGAAGCCGCCGACGACCCCGTGAAGTCGAGTGCGACCTCAGCCGCCACGCGGCAGCGCGAAGGCCATCGTGTAGTCGCCGTAGCGCGTGCCGAGGGCCCCGTGCCCGCCGGCAGTGATGACCACGTACTGCCGCCCGTCGGCGCCGCGGTAGGTCATCGGCGTCGCCTGCGCGCCGGCTGGCAGCCGGGCCTGCCACAGCAGCTTGCCGCTCGCGACATCGAAGGCGCGGAGGTACTGGTCGGTGGTCGCGCCGATGAAGACCACACCGCCCGCGGTCACGATCGAGCCGCCGAGGTTCGGCACCCCGGTCTTCAGCGGTAGCCCCAAGCGCGAGCCGAAGAGGCCGGTGTCGCGTGCCGTGCCCAGCACCTCGCGCCACAGCACCTGGCGCGTCTTCAGGTCCACTGCCGTCAGGTGGCCCCACGGCGGCGCGCTGCACGGCGTGCCGAAGAGGCCGATCCAGGCCTTCACCACCGCCACGTACGGCGTGTTGTACTGGGTCTGCAGCGACGCCTCGCGAGCGTTCTCGCCGCCTTTCTTCTGTGCCATCAGCGGCGCCACGCGCGGATCGTCCCGGTGCATCAGCCAGACCTTGAACGGCATCTCCATCGTGTTGACGGTCATCACGCCGCGCACCGGGTCGACCGCCGCGCCGCCCCAGTCGGTCACGCCGTCGAACGCCGGGTGGCCGATGATCGGCTGCAGGCCCACCGGCTGGTAGATGCCGCTGCCATGTGCCTGGCGGATGTCGATGCGGCACAGCAGCTGGTCGATCGGCGTCACGCCCCAGGTCGTGCGCTCGGTCGGGGGCGGCGGCGTGAACGACGGCATGCCCACCGAAAACGGTTGCGTCGGTGACACCTTCACTTCGGGCGTGGCGCCGTCGATGGGCACCGGCCGTTCCTCGATGGCCGCCAGCGGCTCGCCGGTGAGGCGGTTCAGGAAGTACACCTGCCCCATCTTCGTCGTCTGGATCAAGGCCGGTGTGATGCTGCCGTCGGCGCCGCGGTGGTCGAACAGCGACGGGCCGATGGGCAGGTCCATGTCCCACATGTCGCGGTGCACCAGCTGGCGCATCCAGCGCAGCTTGCCGGTCGCGATGTCGAGCGCCACGATCGAGCTGCCGAACTTGTCGTCGAACGGCCGCCGGTCGCCGATCCAGTAGTCGGGCGACGCGTTGCCGGTGCCGAGGTACACGAGGCCGTTCGCGGGGTCGGCCGTCATCGCGCCCCAGACGTTGGGCGTGCCGCGGGTGTAGACCGCATCACCCGTCAGCGGCGCGATCGCGTCGGGCGAGCGGCCCACGTCCCAGGCCCAGACCGGCTGGCCCGAGACCGGGTCGTAGGCGCGCACCACACCGCTGGGAATGTCGCGGTTGACGTTGTCGACGATGCGCTCGCCGATGATCAGGCGGTTGTTGGCGACGACAGGCGGCGAGGTGCTGATCTGGTCGGCCGGGTGGGAAACGCCCATGTGCTCGCGCAAGTCAATGGAGCCGTTGGTGCCGAAGCCGGCACAAGGCTGGCCAGTGTCTGCATCGAGCGCGACCAATCGAGAATTGAAGGTCGGGGCGAAGATGCGCCGCGGGCACGGGGTGCCGGCCGGCGCTTCGAAGTAGGTCACGCCACGGCACACGAGGTAGGAGTTGCCGGTCAGATCGGCGTGTTCGTTCCAGCTCCACAAGGTCTTGCCGGTGGTGGCGTCGATGGCCTGAACGAACGAGTGCGGCGTGCAGGTGTAGAGCGTGTTGCCGACGTGGATGGGGGTGGCTTCGGAGTGGTATTCGCGCTGGTGCTCGACGCTTTCGGCGGCGTCGGGCAGGTCGCCGGTGCGCTGGGTCCAGGCCAGCGCCAGCCGGCCGACGTTGGCGGGCGTGATCTGCGTCAGTGCCGAGTAGCGGCGACCGGCGAGGGTGCCGCCGTAGGCACCCCAATCGCTGTCGCCGTCGTGACCGCCGCCGGTGATCGCAGGGGCCGCCTGGTCTTGCTCGGGGGTGGGCAACGGCGTCGGCGCTGCATTCTGGGCGAGCACCGGGCCGCCGTTGGAAACCATCGCCACCGCCAACACCAGCGCCGCCAGCATCCCGGCGGCTGCCGCCAGCGCCGGCTGCCCGAGCCGCGGCCGACGATGCCAACCGGTCAGTCCCACCAGCACCAGCAGCACGGTGGGCGCGGCCAGGCGCGGCACCCACTGCAGCCAGTCGAAGCCCGCCTCCCAGATCGTCCAGACCAGGGTCGCCAGCCACAGCGCGCCGAACAACCAGCGCCCGCGTGCGTCGCCGCGCCAGATCCACGCCGCACTGAGCGCCATCGCCAGACCTGCCAGCAGGTAGTACCAGGAGCCGCCCAGCCATGCCAGTGCGCCGCCGGCGACGATGAAATAGAGCGCGAGCAGGGCCATGATGCCGGCTAGCGACATGATCGACAGACGTTTCATGTGAGCCGTTCCTCTCGCGGTGAATCGCATCGCGCGGACGGGCCCATCGCACACGATTGTCGAGCCATCGACACCGCCCGGAGGGGTTGGAGGCTCCCGGCCCATCGCATCGGTTCACTCAGTGCATCGATCATCGTTGACATCTCAAGTAGTGCGGCCGCATCCGCCGGTCGATGGGGCCGGTTATACGAGTCCACCAGCGATGCGTCTGTACGGAAGCGAACATCGCCTCGGAAAGTGCTGTTCGCCGGATCAACGGGTGATGCAAAAGCCGGCGCCGGCGATGGCCATGCGGAACTGGACAGCACCGGCGCCGATGGGCGCGATGGCGATTTCCCGCGTCTCCCGGTCGCAGACGATCTCGGCGTCCGCCTCGACCGCGGTGATCGCTTTCACCAGCATCTCGACATCGTGCTCGCACGACATGCTGGGAATGTGGAAGCGGACGGTGTCGGTATCAGAGTAGGGGTTCATGGTGGGTCCCTGGTTGGGTGGCCGGTCCGACTGAGCTCGGACCGGCGAATGCAGCCTGTTGTAGCCGCCGGAACCCGAGTTGTCCGTGCGTCAGCGCACACGGCTTGCCGCCAGCTGCTTCGTCCAGCGTTTTCAT
Organism: uncultured Acetobacteraceae bacterium; assembly: GCA_964657785.1. Classification (GTDB taxonomy): domain Bacteria; phylum Pseudomonadota; class Gammaproteobacteria; order Burkholderiales; family Burkholderiaceae_C; genus LMDS01. The sequence continues at coordinate 1,205 of CAZZWY010000093.1, read as the reverse complement.
GGCGGTTCTTTCCGAAGTGAAGGACCCAACCTCGCAACGGTACCGGCTGCCGTCGGTGCGGTTGCCTACGGCCGGACCGGGTCGACTGGCACCCGGAGGGACCGACCACGACCGGCCGAGGCGCAGCGCCGTGAAAGACCTGCGCCGTGATTGCCGACCCGTCGAACGCGACAACGTCCGAACAGGAGCCGACAGCGCGTCAGGCTGGCGCAGTGTCCGCAAGCATCGCCGACTTGACTCGCGCGTACTCGGCGTGCGTGACGTCGCCGCGGGCATAGCGCTGGTTCAGGATGTCGAGCGCTTGCTGCGGCGGGGGGCGGCCGTGAGAGCGGTGAACACGGTAGGTGTAGCCCCAGTTTCCCAGGCTCGAGAACAGCAAGACCATCACGCCGAACCAGAGAAACCAACCCCAGCCGGAATACCAGTCGGCCCAGTACATATTGCCCATTTCAACTCCTTTGACAGACAGCGGTGTGCTCGAGTACACAACATGCCATGAAGAGACGCTGTCCTTCCGGCACTCGTCGTCAAACTATCATCGTCCGGGCCGGACGTCTGTTCGCTACCCCACAGGCTGCAAGGTGTGACCGCCTCGGATTGTGAGGAGGTTCCGTCGATTGAGAATGGACATTTGCGTTTGCATGGAAGGGTCCCGAAACTGGCGGGGATGCCAGCACGGCAGGACCGTGGACTGTCAATCAACCAATGGTCCCAGCCTGGGGCGCCACCCGCAAGCGGATGTTGATAATGGCGTCGAACTCCAGAGACCGACGTCATGCCGATCAACGAACTGCGCGCCATCGACACGTTCACCAAGGCGGTCGAACTCGGCAGCCTGCGGCGCGCGGCCGCGGCGCAGGGCGTCAGCCCGCAGGCGGCCAGCCAGGCGCTGGCGCAACTCGAGACGCATCTCGGCGTGCGCCTGCTGCACCGGACGACGCGCCACATCGCGCTCACCGACGAGGGCCAGCAGTTCCTCGAGTCGACGCGCCCCGCACTCGCCTTGCTGGAGCGCGCGGTGCAGCGCGTGCGCACGTCGAAGGACGAGATCGCCGGGCCGTTGCGCATCGTCGCGCCGCGCTCGTCGTTCCTGCCGGTGATCTGGCCGCTGGTCGACGCGTTGTACCGGCTGCACCCTGATATCCAGCCCTAGGTGCACCTCGACGACCACATCGGCAACTGGGTGCAGGACCGCGCCGACGTCG
>CAZZWY010000092.1:0-10347 GCA_964657785.1 uncultured Acetobacteraceae bacterium | reverse complement strand
CGCGCTCACCAACGCGCTGACGATCGACGTCGAAGACTATTTTCAGGTGTCGGCGTTCGCACCTTACATTCGCCGCAGCGAATGGGACAGCCGCGAGTGCCGCGTCGAACGCAATGTCGACCGCATTCTCTCGATGCTCGACTGCCATGGCACCCGGGCGACCTTCTTCACGCTCGGCTGGGTGGCCGAGCGTTACCCCGGGCTGGTCCGCCGGATCGTCGCGCAGGGTCATGAGATCGCGAGCCACGGCTACGGCCACGAACGCGCGAGCGATCTGAGCGAGGCGGCCTTCGCGGCGGACATCACCCGCGCCAAAGGCTTGCTGGAGGACTTGTCCGGCCAGCCCGTCACCGGCTATCGGGCACCCAGCTTTTCGATCGGCAAGCGCAATCTCTGGGCCTTCGATGCGCTCGCCCGCGCGGGCCATCGCTACAGCTCGAGCATCTACCCGATCGCGCACGACCATTACGGGATGCCTGACTCGCCGCGGTTCGCGTATCGCCTCGGCAACGGCCTGCTCGAAGTGCCGATCACGACGCTTCGGCTCTTCAATCGCAACCTGCCTTCGAGCGGCGGCGGTTATTTCCGGCTGCTGCCCTATCCGCTCTCGCGCTGGATGATCCGTCGCGTCAACGCCGAAGATCGCCAGCCGGCCATCTTCTACTTCCATCCGTGGGAGATCGATGCCGAGCAGCCGCGTGTCGCGGGCATCGACCGAAAGAGCCGCTTTCGCCACTACGTCAACATCGACCGCATGGAGCGGCGGCTTTCCAGCCTGCTCGGCGATTTCCGCTGGGGGCGGATGGACGAGATCTTCCTCGACCGCGAAGCGCCGGCGGCGGCGCTGCTCGCGGCGTGACGGCCATGATCACGGTCGAGCGTCTTGCCGTGGACGATGCGGCTGGCGCCGCCCGCTGGGACGAGTTCGTGATGGCCTGCCCGCAGGCGACGTTCTTCCACCGCGCCGCCTGGCAGAGGATCCTGCGCGACGTGTTCCGTCACGACACCTACTTCTTCTATGCGCAGGCCAACGGCCGCATCGTCGGCGTGCTGCCGCTCGGCCACGTCGACAGCCTGCTCTTCGGCAAATCGCTCGCGAGCCTGCCGTTCGCGGTGTACGGCGGCGTTGCCGCCAACGACGAGGCGGCCGCCACGGCGCTCGAGGACGAGGCGCAGCGCGTTGCCAAGCAGCTCGGCGTTTCGCACCTCGAACTGCGTCACGTCGAGCCGCGCCATGCCGACTGGCCGCTGCAGGATCTCTACGTCACCTTCCGCAAGCAAATCCTCGCCGACGACGAAGCCAACATGAATGCCATTCCGCGCAAGCAGCGGGCGATGGTGCGCAAAGGCATCAAGAACGGCTTGCGGTCCGAGTTCGATCCGGGCGTCGACCGCTTTTTCGCGCTCTATGCCGACAATGTCCACCGGCACGGAACGCCGGCCATGCCGAAGCGCTATTTCAAGTCCTTGCGCGACGAGTTCGGCGCCGATTGCGACGTGCTCATCGTCTCCAGCGCCGAAGGACAGGCGCTGAGCGGCGTGATGAGCTTCTACTTCCGCGACGAAGTGCTGCCCTACTACGCCGGCGACGCCGAAGCGGCGCGCGACCTGGCCGCCAACGATTTCAAGTACTGGGAGTTGATGCGCCATGCCTGCGCCCGGGGCCTGAAGGTCTTCGACTACGGGCGCAGCAAGCAGGGCACCGGCTCTTATTCGTTCAAGAAGAACTGGGGCTTCGAGCCGCGGCCGCTGCACTACGAATTCAGGCTCTACAAGAGCGACGCGATCCCGCAGAACAATCCGTCGAACGCGAAGTACCAGATGATGATCAAGGCTTGGCGCCGGCTGCCGATCGGCGTGGCGAACTGGCTCGGGCCGTACATCGTTCGCAACCTCGGTTGACGGCGTGGGCACGCTGCTCTATCTGGTGCACCGGCTCCCCTATCCGCCGAACAAGGGGGACAAGGTTCGCTCGTACCACCTGCTCAAGCACCTGGCCGCACGGCACCGCGTTTTCCTCGGCACCTTCGTCGACGATCCCGACGATGAGCAGTACGTGGACACGGTGAGCGCGCTTTGCGCCGGCATTCATGTCGTGAAGCTCGAGCCGCGCATCGCCAGGCTGAAGAGCCTGCGCGGCCTGCTCGACGGGTCGCCGCTCAGCCTCGCCTACTACGACGATGCAGGGCTGCGCCGATGGGTTGCCGACATCTCGGCCAGGCAGACGATCGATGCGACCGTCGTCTTCTCCTCGGCGGTGGCGCAGTACGCGCTGGCCCTGCCGCAGATGCCGATGGTGGTCGACTTCGTCGATGTCGACTCATCGAAATGGGCGCAGTACGCCGCCGCGCATCGGTGGCCGCTCTCCTGGCTGTACCGGCGCGAGGCCGTGCGGCTGCTGGCGTTCGAGCGCCAGGTGGCGCTGGCTTCGAAGCGATCGTTTTTCGTCACAGGGCAGGAAGCAGCGCTCTTCTGCCGGCTCGCGCCCGAGTGCGCGGGGCGGGTCGAGGCCATCGCCAACGGCGTCGATGCCGACTACTTCGCGCCGGACGCGCAGCGCGAATCGCCTTACGCCGAGGGCGTGATGCCGATCGTCTTCACCGGCGCGATGGACTACTGGCCGAACGCCGATGCCGTCACGTGGTTCGCCGCCGAGATGCTGCCTGCGCTCGCGGGCGCCTGGCCGGCGCTGCGCTTCTTCATCGTCGGCCGCAACCCGTCGGCGAGCGTCCGTGCGCTCGCCTCGGACCGGGTCGTCGTGACCGGCACCGTGCCCGATGTGCGGCCCTATCTGCAGCATGCCGCGGTCGTCGTCGCACCGCTGCGGCTCGCCCGCGGCATCCAGAACAAGGTGCTCGAGGCGATGTCGATGGCGCGGCCGGTCGTCGCCGCGCAGACGTGCGTGGACTCGATCGATGCGCTCCCGGGGCGCGATCTCGTCGCCGCGAACGACGCCTCGGGCTTCATCACGGCCATCGAGGCGCTGCTGCGGTCTCCGGCGCAGGCGGCGGACGTCGGTCGCGCCGGCCGAGAGCGCGTCCGCCAGGGCTACAGCTGGGACGCGCACCTGGCGCGCATCGACCGTCATCTGATTCCGGCGACCGCCGCCGAAGTCGCCGAGGTGGTCCCATGACGCCGCCACTGCCGACCCGGGACGGCGCCTGGCCGCGCGCGCTGCTTGCGGCGGGACTCCTGCTCGCGGCGGTGCTCTTCGTCTACCGCGAGACCGGGCTCGAGATGGTGGCGATCTGGTCGCGTTCCGACACCTTCGCCCATGCCTTCCTCGTGCCGCCGATCGTCGTCTGGCTGGTCTGGCGACGGCGTCACGACCTGGCGCGCCAGACTCCCCGGGCGACTCCCTGGGCGCTGTGGCCGATCGGCGTCGCCGGCGCGGCCTGGCTGCTGGGCGATCTCGTGGCCTCCAATGCCGTGACGCAGCTCGCCTTCACCGCCCTGCTCGTGCTGGCGGTCGTCGCGGTGATCGGACCGCGCGCGGCCCGAACGATCGCCTTTCCGCTCGGCTTTCTCTTCTTCTCGGTACCGGTCGGCGAGTTCGTGATGCCGTGGATGATGCAGTGGACGGCCGACTTCACGGTCCTCGGGTTGCGTCTCAGCGGCATTCCCGTCTACCGCGAGGGGCTGCAGTTCGTCGTGCCCTCGGGGAACTGGTCGGTGGTGGAAGCGTGCAGTGGCATCCGCTATCTGATCGCCTCGGTCATGGTCGGCACCTTGTTCGCCTACCTCAACTACCGGTCGCTGCGACGCCGCTTGATCTTCACCGGCATCTCGATCGCCGTGCCGGTCGTCGCCAACTGGGTGCGGGCGTATCTGATCGTGCTGCTCGGCGACCTGTCCGGCAACGTGGCTGCGGTGAGTGCCGACCACCTCATCTACGGCTGGTTGTTCTTCGGCGTGGTCATCACGGTGATGTTCGTGATCGGGGGGCGCTGGCGCGAGGCACCTGCCGAGACCCGCCTGCACGCTGACCGTAGCGCTCGGACGGGTACCGTGACCGGGCCGGTCCCGAGCCGCTTCTCGGTGGCCGCAGTGGCAGCGGCGGCGGCCGCGCTCATCGTCATCCCGCCGCTGGCCCTCGGCGGTTTGATGCAAAACGAGCCCCTGATCCCGCCCCGCCTGGCGGCGCCGTCGGCGCTCGAGGGCGGCTGGCGCGCGACGGCGGCCGAGGTGGCGTGGAAGCCGGCGTTCAGCGGCGCTGCCGCGGAGTTCGACCAGGCGTATTCGAACGGCGCGCAGCCGGTCGGCCTCTTCGTCGGCTATTACCGTCATCAGGACCATGCCAGGAAGCTCGTCAGCTCCGAAAACGCGGTCGTGACGCTGCACGATGCGGGCTGGTCGACGATCGAGGAAGGCACGCGCCGAGTGTCGTTCGGCGGTGAACCGCTCGTCGTCAGGACCACTCGCTTGAGGGCGTCGAGTCATGTCGGGGTGGACGCCACGTCGGCGCAGCGCCTCGTCTGGCACCTCTACTGGATCAACGGCACGTTGACCTCGAACGGCGCCTGGGCCAAGGCCTGCACCGCGTTCTATCGGCTGCTCGGCCGCGGCGACGACGGCGCCGTGATCGTCGTCCACACCGCCGACACGGAAGACGGCTCGGCCGACGCGCGGCTCGCGGCGTTCGTGGAGGCCAATCTGCCCCGGCTCACCCGCGAGCTGACGCGGGTGCGTGACGACGCCCCGACGTCACGCACGCCGTCGTTCGGGTCGGGCCGTGCGACCCTGCCGCCCCCATGACGCCGGCCTCTCCCGTGGCGACGCAAGCGTCGTCGGCGCAACCGCCCGACCAACGGCTGCCCGACCGCAGGCCGCTCGTGCTGCACGTCGTCTACCGTTTCGATGTCGGCGGGCTCGAGAACGGCATCGTGAATTTGATCAATCACATGCCGGTCACGGCGTATCGGCACGCCATCGTCGCGCTGACCGAGGCGACCGATTTCAAGCGCCGCATCCGCGTCGACGACGTGCCCATCATCGCGCTGCACAAGAAGCCGGGGCACGGCTTCTGGCTCTTTCCACAGCTCTATCGACTGTTCCGGTCACTTCGCCCTGCCATCGTCCACACCCGCAACCTCGCGGCGCTCGAGGCGGTGCTGCCGGCGTGGCTCGCCGGCGTGCCGGTGCGCATCCACGGCGAGCACGGACGCGATGTCGAAGATCTGGATGGATCGAGCCGGCGGCACCAGTGGATGCGCAGGATCTACCAACCCTGGGTCGACCACTGGTTCGCAGTCTCGCCCGACCTCGCCGACTACCTGGTCGCGAAGATCGGCGTGGCGCCGCGCCGGGTCACGCAGGTCTACAACGGCGTCGATTCGAACCGCTTCGCCCCGGCGCCACCGGGTGGCGCGACGATCTCGGGCTGCCCGTTCGCGGCGCCCGCGCACTGGCTCGTCGGGACGGTCGGGCGCATGCAGACGGTCAAGCATCAGACGCTGCTCGCGGCGGCTTTTGTTCGCGTGCTCGAGCGTGCGCCGCAGCTGCGGCCGCGCTTGCGGCTCGTGATGGTCGGCGACGGGCCCTTGCGCTCGACGTGCCAGGCGCTTCTCGATGCGGCCGGCTGCGGCGACCTCGCCTGGCTCCCCGGGGAACGCAGCGACGTGCCGGATGTCATGCGCGGGCTGGATTGCTTCGTCCTGCCGTCGCTCGCCGAGGGCATCTCCAATACGATACTCGAGGCCATGGCGAGCGGGCTTCCGGTCGTCGCGACCGACGTCGGCGGCAACGCCCGGCTGGTGCAGCACGGAAGTAGCGGCGAAATCGTTCCCGCGGGCGACTGCGAGGCCCTTGTCGATGCGATCCTCCGGCTTGCCAGCGAGCCGGATCGTGCGAAGGCGATGGGGTTTGCCGGCCGGGTCACCGCGGAGCAGCAATTCAGTATCGAGAGCATGGTGCAGACCTACCAATCCGGGTACGAGCGGCAGCGCGCGGGCCGCCTCCCCCAACAGCGAGCCGTCGGGTAAGAACAAGCATGTGCGGAATCACCGGCATCTTCGACACCCGCGGGCAGCGCCCGGTCGATTCGTCACTGCTGCGGCGGATGAACGACTCGCAACGCCATCGCGGCCCCGACGAAGGCAGCGTGCACGTCGAGCCCGGCGTCGGCTTCGGGCACCGACGCCTTTCCATCATCGACATCGCGACCGGGCAGCAACCGCTCTTCAACGAAGACGGCTCGGTCGTCGTCGTCTTCAACGGCGAGATCTACAACTACCAGTCGCTGATCCCCGAGCTTCAGGCGCTCGGCCATGTGTTCCGCACGAAGAGCGATACCGAGGTCATCGTCCATGCCTGGGAAGCCTGGGGCGAAGCCTGCGTGGAGCGCTTTCGCGGCATGTTCGCGTTCGCCCTCTGGGACCGCAACCGCCAGACCTTCTTCATGGCGCGCGACCGGCTCGCGGTCAAGCCGATGCACTATGCGGTGCTCGACGACGGCCTGCTCGTGTTCGGCTCCGAACTCAAGTCCATCCTCGCCCACCCCAACTTCAAGCGCGACCTCGACCCGCTCGCCGTCGAGGAGTACTTCGCGCTCGGCTACGTCGCCGAACCGCGGACCATCTTCAGGCAGGCGGCCAAGCTGCCCGGCGGTCACACGCTCGCCTGGCGGCGCGGCGAGCCGATGCCGCGCACGAAGCCGTACTGGGACCTGCGGTTCGCCGTCGGCGCGCCGATCAGCGTCGAGGACGCGTGCGCGGAGCTCGAGCAGCGGCTGAGGGAATCGGTGCGGTTGCGGCTCATCGCCGAGGTACCGATCGGTGCCTTCCTTTCCGGCGGCGTCGACTCGAGCGCGGTCGTTGCGACGATGGCCGGTCTCTCGGCCGACCCGGTCAACACCTGCTCGATCGCCTTCGACGATCCCGCGTTCAACGAAGCCGCGTTCGCCCAGACGGTGGCCGACCGCTACCGCACGCGCCACTTCGTCGAGACGGTGCGCAGCGACGACTTCGACCTGATCGATACGCTCGCTCGGCTCTACGACGAGCCCTATGCCGACAGCTCGGCCATTCCGACCTACCGTGTGTGTCAGCTGGCGCGCAAGCATGTGACGGTCGCCTTGTCGGGCGACGGTGGCGACGAAACCTTCGGCGGCTACCGGCGCTACCGGATGCACCTGATGGAAGAGCGGATGCGCGCCGCCTTGCCGGAAGGGGTGCGACGGTCGGTCTTCGGCCTGCTCGGCCGCGTCTATCCGAAAGCCGATTGGGCGCCGCGGGTGCTGCGCGCCAAGACGACCTTCGAGGGCATGGCGCGCACGTCGGTCGAGGCCTACTTCAACACCATGTCGCTGATGCGCGAGCCGATGCGCGCCCGGCTCTTCACCGCGCAATTCCAGACGCAGCTCGGCGGCTACAGCGCCCAGGATGTGTTCGACCGGCATGCGGCGGCCGCCGGCACCGACGATCCGCTCTCGCTCATCCAGTACCTCGACCTGAAGACCTACCTCGTCGGCGACATCAATACCAAGGTCGACCGCGCGAGCATGGCGCATTCGCTCGAAGTGCGCGAGCCGCTGATGGACCACGAGCTGGTCGAATGGATGGCGACGCTGCCCAACGCGCTCAAGATCCAGGGGCAGGAGGGCAAGTTCCTGCTGAAAAAGTCGATGGAGCCGCATCTGCCGAACGAGGTGTTGTACCGGCCGAAGATGGGCTTCTCGGTGCCGCTCGCGCGCTGGTTCCGCGGGCCGCTGCGCGAGCGGGTGCAGCAGGCCGTCCTCGGCCCGCGCCTGGCCGAGACGGGCTGGTTCCGCCGGTCCTACCTCGAGCACCTCGTGCAGGCGCATCAGTCGGGTGCGTCCGACTACAGCGCGCCGCTCTGGTCGCTGCTGATGTTCGAGGCGTTCCTGCGGCAGGTGGTGGACGAGGGCGCCGCACCGGCAGACCAGGGCCGTTCCCTCGCGCGCGCGGAGGCGTGATGGCGTTGCGGGTGCTTCATGTGCTGGACCACTCGATTCCACTGCACAGCGGCTACACCTTCCGCACCCTCGCGATCCTGCGCGAACAGCGCAAGCTCGGGTGGGACACCTTTCACCTGACCGGCCCGAAACAAGAGCACTGCGACGTCGCCGAGGAAGAGGTCGACGGCCTGCACTTCTTTCGCACCGCCGCCGCGCCGGCTGCGCCCCTGCCGGTGCCCGGCCTCGCCGAGATGGCGCTGATGCGGCAACTCGAACGCCGCCTCGACGCGGTTGTCGAGCGGGTCCGCCCGGACCTGATCCACGCCCACTCGCCGGTGCTCGATGCGATCCCGGCGCTGCGGGTCGGCAAGCGTCACCGCCTGCCCGTGTTCTACGAGGTTCGCGCCTTCTGGGAGGACGCCGCGGTCGACCACGGCACGACGCGGGAAGGCAGCCTGCGCTACCGGATGACCCGGCGGCTCGAGACGCACGCCTTGCGGCACGCCGATCATGTGTTCACCATCTGCGAAGGCCTGCGGAGCGACATCGTCGCGCGCGGCATCGCCGCGGCCAAGGTGACGGTCATCCCGAACGCGGTCGACATCGATGCGTTCGCCGCGGGCGCCCGCCCGGACGCCGCGCTGAAAGGCCGGCTCGGCCTCGACAGCTGCACCGTGATCGGCTTCATCGGCTCCTTCTACGCCTACGAAGGCCTCGACCTGCTGCTCGAGGCGTTCCCGGCCGTGCTGGCCCGGCTGCCGTCGGCGCGTTTGCTGCTGGTCGGCGGCGGCCCGCAGGACGAGGCGCTCAAGGCCCAGGCGCAGCGGCTCGGGCTCGCCGACAAGATCGTCTTCACCGGTCGGGTGCCGCACGCCGAGGTGCAGCGCTACTACGACCTCGTCGACGTGCTCGCCTATCCACGCCACTCGATGCGACTGACCGAACTGGTGACGCCGCTCAAGCCGCTCGAGGCGATGGCGCAGGGCCGGGTGCTGGTGGCCTCCGACGTCGGCGGGCACCGCGAGCTGATCACCCACGGCGAAACCGGCATGCTGTTCGAAGCGGGCAGTGCGACGTCGCTCGCGTCGACCTTGCTCGACCTGATCCAACAGCCCGCGCGCTGGCCCGCCCTTCGCAGCGCGGGCCGGGCCTTCGTCGAGCGCGAGCGCCACTGGCGCGCCAGCGTGGCGCGCTATGCCGAGCCGTACGAACTCGCGGTGCTGGCCCATGCTTGAACCCTCGCCGGTCCGCGGCCCGCATGTCGTCGTGCTCAGCAGCCTCTTTCCGAGCGCCGTGCAGCCGGGCGCGGGGCTCTTCGTGCGCGAGCGGATGTTCCGCGTCGGGCGCCATCTGCCGCTCGCCGTCGTCGCGCCGGTTCCCTGGTTCCCGTTGCAAGGATGGCTGCGGCGCGCACGGCCCGGGTTCCGGCCGGGGGCGCCGGCGTTCGAGCGGCAGGCGGGCTTCGATGTCTTCTTCCCCCGGTTCGTCTCGGTGCCGGGGGTCTTCAAGCGCCTCGACGGCCTGATGATGGCGCTCGGCGCTTTCTCCCGGCTGCGTGCGCTGCAACGGGCCGGGCGGCTCGATCACCTCGACGCCCACTTCGCCTATCCGGACGGCTATGCCGCGAGCCTGCTGGGCCGCTGGCTCCGGGTGCCGGTGACCATCACGCTGCGCGGCTCGGAGACGCGCCAGGCGCGCGATCCCCGGCTCGCGCCCCGGCTGCGGCAGGCGCTTGCCGGCGCTCGCAGGGTCTTCGCCGTGTCGAGCTCGCTCGGTCGAATCGCGCAGGCGCTGGGGGTGCCGACTTCGAAGCTCGTCGTCGTCGGCAATGGTGTCGATCTCGACAAGTTCGCGCCCGTGTCGCGTTCGGCGGCGCGCGCCGCGCTCGCCCTCCCCGCGGACGCGCCCGTGATCGTCAGCGTGGGCGGCCTGGTGGAACGCAAGGGCTTCCACCGCGTCATCGACATCCTGCCGGCGCTCCGCGAGCGCCATCCGGGGCTGATCTATCTCGTGGTCGGCGGCCCGAGCCCGGAAGGCGATCTGTCGCGCGAGCTTCGGGCGCAGGTGGCGGCGGCCGGCCTCGAGGCGTCGGTCCGGTTCCTCGGCGCGCTCGCGCCGGAGCGCTTGAGCGGGCCGCTGTCGGCTGCCGACGTATTCGTACTTTCGACGCGCAACGAAGGCTGGGCGAACGTGTTCCTCGAAGCGATGGCCTGCGGCTTGCCGGTCGTGACCACCGATGTCGGCGGCAACGCGGAGGTGGTGTGTCGGGACGAGCTCGGCACGGTCGTGCCGTTCGACGATGCGCCCGCGCTACAGGCCGCGGTCGACGCCGCGCTCGTCCAGCCGTGGGATCGCGAGGCGATTCGCGCCCATGCCGCGGCCAACACCTGGGGCGAACGGGTTCGCGTGCTGGTCGACGAGCTGCGCAGGAT
>CAZZWY010000091.1:1278-10352 GCA_964657785.1 uncultured Acetobacteraceae bacterium | reverse complement strand
CTACACCTTCTACCTGATCGACAAGTTCGGCCTCTCGGTGCAGGCGGCGCAGCTGCACCTCTTCGTCTTCCTCTTCGCGGTCGCGGCAGGCACGCTCCTCGGCGGCCCGATCGGCGACCGGATCGGCAGGAAGCGCGTGATCTGGGGCTCGATCCTCGGCGTCGCGCCGTTCACGCTCGCATTGCCACACGTCGGGCTGGAAGCGACGACGGCACTGACCTTCGTCATCGGCTTCATCCTCGCCTCCGCGTTCTCGGCGATCCTCGTCTTCGCCCAGGAGCTGATGCCGGGCAAGGTCGGCACCGTGTCGGGCCTTTTCTTCGGCTTCGCGTTCGGCATGGGCGGCATCGGCGCCGCGGTGCTCGGCAAGCTCGCCGACACGCACGGCGTGAACTTCGTCTACGAGCTCTGCGCCTACCTGCCGCTGCTCGGCCTGGCGACCGCCTTCCTGCCGGACGTTCGGGCGCGCCGGCCGGCCTGAGCGGGCCGCGCGCCGGCGTCAGCGCGAGCCGCGCCGCTGCTGCCAGGCCTTGATCTCGCCGACGAAGCCTCGGCGGAACGCGACGACGCAGACGACGAAGATCGCGCCGATGATGACGTTGATCCACGAGCCGACCTGATCGGCGAGGAAGTTCTGCAGTCCGACGATCGTGAATGCCCCGATGACCGGGCCGGCGAAGGTGCCGAGCCCGCCGAGCAGCGTCATCAAAATCACCTCGCCCGAGAGCGACCAGTGGGCATCCGAGAGGGTCGCGAAGCCGAGCGCGAGCGTCTTGAGCGAGCCGGCCAGACCGGCGAGTGCGGTGGAGAGGACGAAGGCGAGCAACTTGTAGCGGTCGACGTCGTAGCCGAGCGAGATCGCGCGCGGCTCGTTTTCGCGAATCGCCTTCAACACCTGCCCGTACGGCGAGTGGACGATGCGGATGATGAAGAGGAACACCGCGACGAAGACCGCGAGGACGACGTAGTAGAACGTCGTGTCGCTGGCGAGCGAGAGCACGCCGAAGAGCTTGCCGCGCGGCACGCCCTGCAGGCCGTCCTCGCCGCCGGTGAAGGGTACCTGCAGGAAGACGAAGTAGATCATCTGGGCCATCGCGAGCGTGATCATCGCGAAGTAGATGCCCTGGCGCCGGATCGCGATCAGCCCGACCGCCAGGCCGCAGAGCGCCGCTGCCGCCGTGCCGGCCAGCACGCCGAACTCGGGCGACCAGCCGGCCGTGCGCACCAGCCAGCCGGTCGCGTACGCCGCGAGCCCGAGGTAGGCGGCGTGACCGAACGACAGCAGCCCGGTGTAGCCGAGCAGCAGGTTGAAGGCGCACGCGAAGATCGCGTAGCAGAGCGCCTTCATCATGAACACCGGGTAGAGGCCGATGAACGGCGCCGCGACGAGCACGACGAGGCCGACGGCGAGGGCGATGCGGCCGGGGCGGTCGGCGTTCTTCGGCGGGCCGGTCGGCGCCATCACTTTTCCTTCCCGAAGAGACCCGCGGGGCGGATCATGAGCACGATCGCCATGATGACGAAGACGACGATGCTGGAGGCCTGCGGATAGAACACCTTGGTCAGGCCTTCGATCAGGCCGAGCGCCAGACCCGTCAGGATCGAGCCGAGGATCGAGCCCATGCCGCCGATCACGACGACCGCGAAGACGACGATGATGAGGTTGCTGCCCATCAGCGGCGTCACCTGGATCACCGGCGCCGCGAGCACGCCGGCAAGCGCGGCGAGCGCACAGCCGCCGCCGTAGGTGAGCGTGACCATCAGCGGCACGTTGATGCCGAACGCCTGCACCAGCGCCGGGTTCTCGGTGCCCGCGCGCAGGTAGGCGCCCAGCCGCGTGCGCTCGATCAGGAACCACGTGCCGAGGCACACCGCGAGCGACGCGCCGACGACCCAGGCGCGGTAGTTCGGCAACACCATGAAGCCGAGATCGGTCGCGCCCTGCAGCAACTCGGGCACGGGATAGGACTGTCCCGACACGTCGAACCAGTAACGGAACACGCCCTCGGCGATCAACGCCAGGCCGAAGGTGAGCAGGAGGCCGTAGATCGGGTCGATCTTGTAGAGGCGTTTGAGCAGCGTCCGCTCGATCGCGACGCCGAGCGCGCCGACCAGCAGCGGCGACAGGACGAGCGCGAACCAGTAGCCGATGCCGAACCGGTCCAGCGCGACGAACCCGACATAGGCGCCGATCATGTAGAGCGCGCCGTGGGCGAAATTGACGATCCCGAGCAGGCCGAAGATGACGGCCAGGCCGAGGCTCAGCATCGCGTAGAAGGAGCCGTTGACCAAGCCCAGCAGCAGCTGGCCGGCGAAGGCCTGGACGGGGATGCCGAAGATGTCCATCGAGTCAGCGGGACGCCAAAGCCATCGGCAGGCTCATTTCCAGAGCGGGCACTTCGACTCGGCCTTGGTCATGAACGCCTCTTCGCCCTTGGTCGTCGCGATGACGTTGTAGTAGTCCCACGGGGTCGTCGAGGTCTCGGGCGTCTTGACCTGCATCAGGTACATGTCGTGGATCATCGAGCCGTCGCCCCGCACGTACCCGCCCTTGGCGTACATGTCGTTGACCTTGCTCTGGCGCAGCTGCGCCATCACTTTTTCTCCGTCGTCGGTGTTCACCGCCTTGACCGCGTTCAGATAGAACTGCGTCACCGAGTAGTCGGCCGCCTGGATCGACGACGGCATTCGCTTCCACTTCTCGAAGAAGCGTTTGGACCAGGCGCGCGACTCGGCCGACTGGTTCCAGTACCAGCTGTCGGTGACGTACATGCCCTGCGTCGCCTTGAGGCCGAGCGAGTGCACGTCGTTGATGAACATCAAGAGGCCGACGAGCTTCATCGTCTTCGTGACGCCGAATTCGTTGGCGGCCTTGATCGAATTGATGGTGTCGCCGCCGGCATTGGCCAACGCGAGGATCTGCGCCTTGCTCGACTGCGCCTGCAGCATGAACGACGAGAAGTCACTCGCGGCGAGCGGATGCCGGACCGACCCGACGACATTGCCGCCCGCGGCCTTCACCACCGCGGTCGCATCGTTCTGCAATGCCGTGCCGAAGGCATAGTCGGCGCTGAGGAAGAACCAGCTCTTCCCGCCTGCCTTGACGACCGCCGGGCCGGTGCCCTTGGCGAGCGCCACGGTGTCGTAGGCATAGTGGATCGTGAAGGGCGTGCACTGCTCGTTGGTGAGCGCCGAGGTGCCGCCGCCGATCGAGAGAAACGGCTTCTTCTTTTCTGCCGCCACCTTCGCCATCGCGAGGTTGGTGCCGGAGTTCGTGCCGGCGATCAGGACGTCGAGGCCCTGCTGATCGAACCATTCGCGGGCCTTGGCAGCGGCCACGTCGGCCTTGTTCTGGTGGTCGGCGACCAGGAATTCGACCTTCTTGCCGGCCACCATCCCGCCCATGTCGGCGATCGCCATCCGGACCGACTCGGCACCGGCCGGGCCGTCGATGTCCGCATAGAGGCCGGACATGTCGGTGATGAGGCCGATCCGGATCACGTCGCCCGAGAACTGGGCGTGGGCCGCGCCGGCGGAAAGCAGGGTCGAGAGCAGCGCGCAGGCGGCGCCAATCGGGGTGAGTCGCATCGGGTATCTCCGGTTGAACGTGAAGGAAGCGGCCGTCGGAACCTGCGATCAGACGCCGAGGTACTCATGCAATCGCTCGAGCCGCGACGGCAGCTCGGCCTGGGTGAACGCCTGGATCACCTGGCCGTGTTCCATCACCAGAAAACGGTCGGCGAGCGGCGCCGCGAAACGAAAGTTCTGCTCGACCATCAGCACCGTGTAGCCGTTCTGCCGGAGCGCGACGACCATCTCGGCGAGCTTCTGGACGATGACCGGCGCCAGGCCTTCCGAAATTTCGTCGAGCAGCAACAGCCGCGCGCCGGTGCGCAGGATGCGAGCCACCGCGAGCATCTGCTGCTCACCGCCGGAGAGTCGCGTTCCCTGGCTCGACGCGCGCTCCCGCAGGTTCGGGAACATCGTGTAGATCTGCTCGACGCTCATGCCGCCGGGCGCGAGCCGGGGGGGCAGCAGCAGGTTCTCTTCGCTCGAGAGGCTCGAGAAGATGCCGCGTTCTTCCGGGCAGTAGCCGATGCCGAGCCGCGCGATGCGGTGCGGCGCGAGGCCGATGGTCTCGGTGCCGCGGACCTTGATCGAGCCCTTGCGCGCACCGATCAGCCCCATCACCGCGCGCATCGTGCTGGTGCGACCGGCGCCGTTGCGCCCGAGCAGGGTCACGACCTCGCCTTCGGCCACTTCGAAGTCGACCCCGTGCAGCACGTGCGATTCGCCGTACCACCCTTGAAGGCCGCGCACTTCGAGGAACGGGGTCATGTCAGTGTCCCCCCTTCAACTCGACATTCGTGCTGCCCATGTAGGCCTCGACCACCGCCGGGTTCTTCGACACCGTCTCGTACGACCCCTCGGCGAGCGTCGCCCCGCGCTGCAGCACCGTGATCGTGTCGGCGATGCTCGCGACGACATTCATGTTGTGCTCGACCATCAACACCGTGCGGCTCGCGCTGACCTTCTTGATGAGCTGGCGGATGCGGTCGACGTCTTCGAGCCCCATGCCCTGGGTCGGCTCGTCGAGCAGCATCAACGTCGGGTCCATCGCGAGCGTGGTCGCGATCTCGAGGGCGCGCTTGCGCCCGTAGCTCAGCTCGACGGCCGGCAGGCGTGCATACGATTCGAGATCGACCTCGCGCAGCAGTTCGGTCGCCCGCGCATCGAGCCCGTTGAGCGACCGCTCGGGCTTCCAGAAATGGAACGATGTGCCGAGGGCCCGCTGCAGCGCGACGCGTACGTTCTCGAGCACCGAGAGATGCGGAAAGACCGCAGAGATCTGGAACGACCGGATCACGCCGCGCCGGGCGATCGCGGCCGGCCGTTCGCTGGTGATGTCGGTGCCGTCGAAGAGAATCTGCCCCGACGACGGGGTCAGGAACTTCGTCAGGAGGTTGAAGCAGGTCGTCTTGCCCGCACCGTTCGGGCCGATCAACGCGTGGATGCTGCCGCGGCGTACCTTCAAGTCGACCTTGCTGACAGCGACGAAGCCCTTGAACTCCTTCGTCAGCTGGCGCGTCTCGAGCACCCAGTCGCCGCCGCTCATGGCGACACCCCGCCGAGCCGGTGCGACAGCAGGCGGGCCACCTCGATCGCAGCCAGGCGATGGCGCTCGCCGCGGTCGGGGCCGAGCAGCGCCTTGTTGATGCAGACAGCCACGCCGGCGACCGCCTCGCCGGCCGCGTTGAAGACCGGCGCACCCAGCGAGTAGACCCCTTCCTGCACCGCTTCGTCGTCGACGCTCCAGCCGCGCCGCCGGATCAGGGCCAGTTCCCTGGTCAGACCCGCGAAGTCGCGCGGGCCCTTGCGCGTCATGCGCGGGGGCAGGCCGTGCTTGAAGAGCTCGCGCACCTCGGCGGCCGGCCGGTAGGCCAGCATCGCCCGCCCGCTGCCCGAAAGCCAGGCCGGCAAGCGCATGCCGACATTGAAGGCCAGGCCGAGCGGCCGGGCACTGTTGCGGACCGCGACATAGAGCGCGTCGCACCCGCTCAGCACCGACAGCACGACGGTCTCCTCGGGCGGGGCGGCCGCCTCCGACCACAGGGCATTGAATTCGCGCGCCGCGTCGGTGCCGGCGACGAACGCTTCGGCCAGACCCATCACGCGCGGGCCGATCAGGAAGGCGCCATCGGCCTGGCGGCGCAGATAGCCGAACGACATCAGCGTGCTGCACAAACCGTGGACGCTGCTCTTCGGCAAGGCCAGATCGGCCGCGAGATGCGCAAGGCTCATCGGCACCCGCTGCTGGGCGAGCCGGTCGAGCAAGGTCAGCGCCCGGCTCACGGCCGGAACCCGTGCCGCGCTGCCCGACGTCTTGTCGGCCGATGCGGAAGGCGTGGGGCGGCGAGGCGGCGACTGGGGCGAAACGGCGTGCACGAGGGGCTCCGGAGACTTCGAGATTGCCAGGCGGCCGACGCCGCGGCCACCGCCGCAGCGGGGCGTTCAGCTGGCTGAACACCGTTCAGCGGGACCGCCGAGTCTAGGGCTTTGCCGTGGCATGGGTGCTTCCGCCGCCAGCGCTCGCGGGAAAGCACTGACAGGGATGTCCCGACGCGAACCGGTCGCTCGGGATGGAGCCGATCGATCAGGAGCGGGCGGCCGATGCCGCGCCGGCGCCCGGCCCGGTATCGGCGGCCGCCTCGGGCTCGGCACCGTCGAGGTGCTGGGTGTCGCTCCACCCGACCAGCGTGAAGCCCTGCGGCGTGTGCAGCAGGCGGTTAATGCTGGTGTTGCCGAGTTGCCAGGAGCGCGGCGCATCGAGCGCGATGCGCGACGCCGCGCGATAGAGGCAATCCATGACGCCGCCGTGCGCCACGATGGCCACCGTCCGGCCGGCCTCGGCCGCGGCGATCCGCTCCACCGCCGCCACGCAGCGATCCGAGAATTCGGCGAGCGTCTCGCCGCCCGCTGCGCCGAAGCTCGGGTCGCGGCGGCGCCAGCGCTCCGCATCGGCGGGCCAGCGCTCAGCGATCTCCTGATACGTCAGGCCCTCGAAGACGCCGAACGCACGCTCGCGCAGGGCCGCGTCGAGGGTCACGGTCAGGCCGAGCGGGCCGGCCAGGGCGCGCGCCGTCTCCAACGCCCGCTGGAGGTCACTCGACCAGACCGCCTCGATGCCTTCGCCGGCCAGCGCCGCGGCGAGCCGGTCGGCCTGCCAGCGGCCGTGCGCATCGAGCGGGATGTCGAGCTGACCCTGGATCCGACCACCGACATTCCATTCGGTCTGGCCATGCCGGATCGCGACCACGCGGGTCGCCTGCCAGCCGTCCGCGCCCGCCCCCACCTCTCAGCGCCCGAGCAGACGCCGATTGAGCGTGTAGGTGCCGGAAAGCGTCGCCTCGGCCAGCACGTGGGGAAAGATCGCCTCGCGCACGACCGGGCCGGTGAAGACGCCCTCCACCGGCGCGCGCGCCACGCTGAGGGCATAGACGGTGAACACGTAATGATGGATCAGCGAATCGTTGAAGGGCGGGAAGGGCCCGTCGTAGCCGAAGTAATTGCCCGCCTTCTGCGGGTCGCCGGCGAACCAGCCGGTGTAGTCGTTCAGGCCCTGCCGCACACCCTCGAGCGCGGCGCGCAGGCCGCCCGCCGCGGGGCCGGGCTTGCCGCGATCGGTGAAGCCGCGGCTGAACTCGCCTTCCTCCAGCTCGTCGACGCTCGCCCGCAGGTCGACCAGCACCCAGTGGAAGAAGTCGGTCCGCGGCAGATCGGCGGGCACCTCGCGGTCGGTCCGGTTGACATCGTCGCCCTGCGTCGGGACATCGAAGTCGTGACAGATGAGCGCGAACGAACGCGTTCCGGCCGGGGCCTCGCGCCACGCAAGGTGCGGGCTGAGATTGTCGGAGAACCCGACGCCCTCGGGTGTCGGCTTGCCCGCGGCGAAGCGCACGGGAATCGGCTCGCCGTTGGCCCAGCCGTCACTCCATAACCGCATCGCGTCACACTCCCCAGACAATGTCGGCGCTCGCCGCGGACGCGCGTTTCATCATCTCCAGCAGCGGCCACGCCCGCTGCCGCAGGCCGACCCCCTCCCGCGGTGCGAGTTTGCTGCCAGCCGCCGCCGCGTCTTTCTCGGCCTGCGCATGCGCCGCCTCCTCGGCCGCGACCGCCGCTTCGATCGCGCCGATCGCCGCCGGCATCGCGGCCGCCTCGATGATCCCCTGACTTGCCGGCTCCTTGCCGATGCTGCGGAGCACGGCATCCCCCGCAGGCCCCATCATGATGACGTCGCCGGCGGCCTTCGACTTGAACTTGTAGATCATGTTGTGGCGGGCGCATACACGCGCTCGCGATTGAATGGATAGTCCGATTGTGCGCCGCGCATCGGGCCGTCCTCGACTTTACCGCTGGGCCGCGAGCCGAGCACCTGGAAGAGGCACATCCAGCCACGTTCGAAGCCCATCGCGCTGCCGGCGAGGTAGAGGCGATAGGCGCGAACGACCTTCTCCGAGGTCAGCCGGTGCGCCTCGGCGAGTCGCGCCTCGAGCGCGTCGCTCCAGGCCCAGAGGGTGCGCGCGTAGTGCGGCCGCAGGTTTTCCATGTCGAGCGGCTCGAGCCCGGATTCGCTCATCACTTCGACCACCCGCGAAATGTGCTGCAGCTCGCCGCCGGGGAAGATGTGCTGGTCGATGAACTCGCCGATGCCGGCGCCGAGCTGATGGTTGCGCGTGCCGCCGGCAGTGATGCCGTGGTTCATCAGCAGCCCGCCCGGGCGCAGCAGGCGCCGAAGCTTGGCGAAATACGCGGGCAGCTGAGCCCGTCCGACGTGCTCGAACATGCCGACCGAGGCGATCTTGTCGTAGGGCACGGCGCGCGGCGTCTCGAGCAGGTCGCGGTAATCGAGCAGTTCCACCTTGACCCGGCCGGTCAGGCCGCGCTCCGCGATCAGGCGGTTCACGTGCGCATGCTGGTTCATGCTCAGGGTGATGCCGTGCGCCTGGACGCCATAGTGCTCCGCGGCCCAGAGCAGCAGGCCGCCCCAGCCGGCGCCGACATCGAGGAAGCGCTCGCCCGGACGAAGCATCAGCTTGCGGCAGAGGTGGTCGAGCTTGGCCTCCTGCGCCTCGGCGAGCGTCATCAGTTCGTTGCTGAAATACGCGCAGGAATAGAGCTGGCGCGGATCGAGCCAGAGCTGGAAGAACTCGTCCGAGACGTCGTAGTGGAACTGGATCTGCTCGGCGTCGGTGACGGGCCGATGCCGGGCGCGAGACCGCGCCGCGCTGCGGATCTCGCGCCACCAGGTGAGCGGCGAGCTGGCCGGGTCCACCTGGGTCGGGTCTTCGCCGAGCATCTCGGCCGCGACGTGCATCAGGTCGCGCACGCTACCGTCGAAATCGAGTCGCCCGTGGACGTAGTCGTCCGCCACCTTGCCGATTTCGCCGGCGGCGATGTGCGCGAGAGGCGCCAGTTCCGCGAGCCTGAACGTGACGGCGGCGTCGAGCGGTCCGATCCGGTGACCATCGGGCATCACGACCGCCAGCGGCAGCGTGAGAGATTCAAGCTTG
>CAZZWY010000091.1:396-1268 GCA_964657785.1 uncultured Acetobacteraceae bacterium | reverse complement strand
ATCGTCGACCCTCCTGCGATCGACTGTACGAAAAAGTGCGAAATCGCGCAGTGCAGACCGGCGTTCCAAGCCCCCAAATGGGGGGGTCGGCGCGGTGGGGCGCACCAGGGGGCGCTGCGTCCCGTTCAGGCCCGTTCGACGATCTGCGGCAGCTCGGCGGGCTCCCGCCAGACGCGGACGCCGCCGCGGCCGGCCGCCTTGGCCTCGCCCATCGCGGCGTTGGCGCGACGCAGCAGTTCGTCGACGTCCAGAGCCGCTGCGTCGGCGTCGCCGGGACAAAGCGCGATGCCGATGCTGGCACCCACTTCGCAGGCCTTTTCGCCGTCGGAGAAGGGGCGGCCCAAGGCGCCGAGGATCCGCAACGCGACACCTTCGGCGCCACGCGGATCGGCCCGGTGCGCGAGCACGACGAACTCGTCCCCGCCGACGCGGGCGACCGTGTCGACCTGGCGCATGCAGTCCTCGAGGCGGCCGGCGACTTCCAGCAATACGCCGTCGGTCTGGAGGCGGCCGAGCGTGTCGTTGAGGCGAGCGAACTGGTCGAGGTTGACGAACAAGAGCGCGAAGCCGCAGCGGTCGCGCCGGGACATGGCCAGCGCCTGCTCGATCCGATCGCGCAGCAAGCGCCGATTCGGCAGGCCGGTCAGGGCATCGGTGTACGCGAGTGCCTGCACCCGGTGTTGCGCGTCCATCGACTCGGTGATGTCGCGAAACGAGACGACGCGGCCGATCAGCCGACCCCGGTCGAGCTGCGGGCGAACGATGCGCTCGAGGACTCGGCCGGACCGCAGCTGCACGCTGTCGATCGCCTCGCCGCACGTCGCGTCGTCGTCGAGCGCGCTGAACACGATCGCCCATTCGCGGAAGTCGGT
>CAZZWY010000091.1:0-386 GCA_964657785.1 uncultured Acetobacteraceae bacterium | reverse complement strand
CGCGTCGTCGTCGAGCGCGGCGAGGCGCCGCATGTAAGCCGGGGGGTCCGCGACCGCGCGTCGCATCCATTCGAGCACCGCGTCGTCGTCGCGGTGGGCCGAGAGCGCCGGCGGCAACGCCCAGAGCGCCGCGAACCGGCGGTTGAAGTTGCGGATGCGGCCCCGAAGGTCGGTCACCAGCAGGCCGTCGTGGACCGATTCGAGCGTCGCCTGCAGATCGGACGTCACGACCTCGAGCTCGCGCTGCATCTGCAGATGCGCCCGGCGGTCCTGGAGCGAGACGATCCAGTAGCCGCGCGGCGCCCCTCCATTGCCGGCCGCGCCGGACTCGACGCGGCGGACCCGTCGCGTCACCGGCACGCCGACCTGCCCGCACAGCACCAGCG
>CAZZWY010000090.1:0-10403 GCA_964657785.1 uncultured Acetobacteraceae bacterium | reverse complement strand
TGGGATGGCTCTCGCGTGGACGGTCGGGACAGAGGTGTTGTCGGCAACCTCGCGTCGCGCTTGAGCGTCGGCGGGCGGTGCCGGCACGCCTCCCTGCGGCCGTGGGCGTCGTCAGGGCTTCGCCCCGGGCAGCTGGTCGGCATCCGTCAGCGTCCCGAGAAAGGCGACCACGTCGGCCACCTCCTGCGCCGTCAACGCGGGCGGCGCGCCGTCGCGGCGGCCGAAGGGCGGCTCGGTGTCGACATTGGCGTGGTAGCGGGCCGGCAGGTCGTCGAAGCGGCCCGCCGGCCCGTACCAGCGAGCGGGGGCGCGGTCGCGCTCGGCGTAGAAGCGCACCGCGTCGGTCAGCGAGCGGACGACGCCGTTGTGGAAGAAGACCTGTCGCAACGCCACGTTGCGCAGGCCCGGGGTGCGGAAGCGTCCGCAATCCTCGGCGACCTTCGCGAGGTCGGTGCGCAGCGGGCCGCAGAGGCCAAGGTCGAAGAACCCGGGGTCGGCGTTGGCGCGCAGCGACCGGTTGCGCGGCACGCCGAGCGCGAGATGACCGTGATCGGTGAAGAGGGGAAACGCGCCGTCGGGCGTGGGGCGGCTCGGGTGGCAGGCGGCGCAGCTGCCTTTGGACTCGTCCTCGAACAGCGCGCGGCCGCGCGCCTCCGCCGCGGAGAGCACGCCGCGGCCTCGCAGCACCTCGTCGTAGCGGCTGCTGTACGGGAAGAATTCGGCGGGCGACTGCTGGAACACCTCGAGCGCCATCGCGGCGGCGTCGACGGCACGCTCGGCATCGTCGAAGACGTCGGCGCCGAACGCCGCCTGCATCGGCCCGGCGGTGGGCGCGCGACGCAGCCGGGCGGCGAGGTCGGCGGGGCTGCGATTGGCCATCTCGCTCGCGGAGAAGAGCGGCAGCCGCGCCTGCGCGTGGGCCGAGCCGGACCGGCCGTCCCAGCCGTAGCCGCCGGTCGGCCCCTTGTCGACGCTGTCGTCGCCGTCGTTGTCGAACGCGTGCTCGGTGAAGGCGGGCAAGGTCTGCAGATATCGCAGCGACGGGGCGGCGCGAAAGGCGGGCGCGACCGCGGGGTCCCCGGGGGGCTGCACGGCGAGCGCGTTCGGCGGACCGAAGGCGTGGCGCGGATCGTGGCAGCTCGCGCAGGCGACCCGGCCGGAGGCGGAGAGCGAGGCGTCGAAGAAAAGCGCGCGGCCGAGGGCGGTCAGCGCCTCGACGCCGGGCGCCGACGCGCCGGGGCGCGGGGCGTACGCCGCGCCCTCGAACGCAGGCCGCGCCACCGGCGTTGCCGATTCGGACCGCACCCGCCCCACCGGCAGTCCCCAGATCAGCGCGACGACGAGCAGCGAGGACAAAGCGGGCGGGCGCATGCGGACGTTGACGGGGGCGGCCTTGCACCATACTTGATCCCGGCTCGTCAACGCTCCCACCGCCGATGAAACCGACCGTCCGCCCTGCTCCGCTGCTGCTCCTCTCCACCCTGCTCGCCGCCTGCGCCGCGACCTCCGGGGGTGGGACCGCCACGACGACCGCGACGGACCCGGCGCGCGCCCTGGCACAGATCGACACCCTCGTCGTCATCTACGCCGAGAATCGCGCCTTCGACACGCTCTACGGCCTCTTTCCCGGCGCCAACGGCATCCCCGGGCGGAATCCGACGGCGGTCGGCAGCGTCCTGCCGCAGCGCGATTTCGACGGCCACGTGCTGCCGGTGCTGCCGCCAACCTGGGGCGGCGTCTCCGCCGGCGGCCAGCCGGTCGTGTTCACGCAGGCGCAGTCGGTCGGCATGCCGAACCAGCCGTTCCAGATCGACGCGCCCGGCGGCCTCAACGGCAGTGGCGTCGTCATGCCGCAGGAAGTCGTCACCCGCGACCTGGTGCACCGCTTCTACAGCAACATGCTGCAGATCGATGGCGGCCGCAACGACCGCTTCGCCGCGTACTCGGACGCCGGCGGTCTCGCGATGGGCTACTACGACGGCAGCCGGATGAAGCTCTGGGACCTGGCGCGGCGCTACACCCTCGCCGACAACTTCTTCATGGGCGCGTTCGGCGGCTCGTTCCTGAACCACCAGTACCTGATCTGCGGCTGCGCGCCCACCTACCCGGACGCCGACACCTCGCCGGCGAAAGACCTCATCACCCAGATCGAGACCGATGCGCAGGGCCGCTTCACCGGCTTCGTGCCGGCGGCCGACATGCCGAAGACGGTGCTCGCCGGCCCGCCCCGCTACAAACGCGACGGCGGCCTGTCGCCGAAGGACGCGAGCGGCATGTTCCACGCCGTCAACACCATGCAGCCGCCGTATCAGCCGAGCTACGTCCCCGCCGCCGCCGACGGCGACCCGCGCTACGCGACCCGGGCCAACGCCTCGACCTTGCCGCCGCAGACGCAGCCGACGATCGGCGACACGCTCGACGCACGGGGTGTCTCCTGGGCCTGGTACGCCGGCGGCTGGAACAGCGTCGCGGGCGGGAGTGCCGAGGCCCGCAAGCAGATGTATGGCGGGACGGTGAATTTCCAGCCGCACCACCAGCCGTTCAACTATTACGCCGCGTTCGACCCGGTGCAGCACCCGGACGCCCGCGCCGAACACCTGCGCGACTTCGACACCCGGTTCGGTGCCGATGCCGCCGCCGGCCGGCTCCCGGCCGTCACCTTCTACAAGCCGCAGGGCGCGCTCAACCAGCACGCCGGCTACGCGAGCGTTGCCGACGGGGATGCGCACATCGCCGAGGTGATCGGGCGCCTGCAGCAGAGCCCGCAGTGGCCGCACATGCTGATTGTCGTGACCTACGACGAGAACGGCGGCTTCTACGACCACGCCCCGGTGCCCGCCGGCGACCGCTGGGGCCCGGGCACGCGCGTCCCGGCGATCATCGTCTCGCCCTTCGCGAAGAAGGGCTTCGTCGACAAGACCGCCTACGACACCGGCTCGATCCTGCGCTTCATCACGCACCGCTGGGGCCTCGCGCCGCTGCCGGGAATCGCCGAGCGGGACGCGGCCCTGAAGGCGAACGGCAGCGCACCGATGGGCGATCTCAGCGGCGGGCTCGAGATCGTTCGCTGAGCCGGGTCACCCCGCACCCCGAACGTATCGTCACTTCCTCGTCACCTGTTCCGGACCGTCCCCATGGCTCGCGCAATCTCCTTCTTCGTCGTCCTGCTGCTGATCGGCCTCTTCGCCGCGCTCAACTGGGGGGCCTTCCTGGCCGCGACGCCGCTCTCGCTCGGCGTGACCACCGTGCAGGCGCCGCTCGGGCTCATCATGCTCGGGCTGGTCGCCTTCCTGTGCGTGCTGTTCACCGTCTGGGTGATCGCGCTGCAGGCGAATGCGCTGCTCGAAGCGCGCCGCCAGACCAAGGCGCTGCAAGCCCAGCGCGACCTCGCCGACAGTGCCGAAGCGTCCCGCTTCACCGAGCTGCGCACGCAGATGACGAGCCGGCTCGACGCGATGCAGCACGCCTTAAGCCTCGCGCTCGAACAGAACGGCAACAGCCTGGCAGCGCACCTCGGGCAGCTCGAGGACCGGCTGGAGCGCGCCCGGCTGCTGCCGGCCGAGCCCCGCGGCGCGACCGATCCGTCGATCCGGTAGGCGCCACGCGCGGGCGCCGCCGGCCCGGTCACCAGGCCAGCTCCTGCTGCGCCGGTGCCACGAGCGGCTCGTCGCCCTCCGCCCGCGCCGGCCCGTGCGGCACGTAACCGCGGGTCGCGAGGTGCCAGCCGTCGACCGCGCCGGCCTCGCTCGAGGCGAACACGCGGCGCGTCGAGAGGCGATGCGTTTCGGCCCGCGCGAGCAGCGTTTCGCAGAGGGCCGGCGTCAAGCCGCGGGCGAAGGCCGTCCAGCGTTCCTGCACCTGCGGCGCCGCCCAGGCGTCTTCGATCGCCCAGCGCGTCGCCTGGCCCTGGCGCAGCCGGCCGCCTTCGAGAACCCGCGGCAGCAACGCCATGAAGAAGCGCTTGAAGTCGCGCTGCAGGGGCTTGCCTGGCAGCAGTTCCTCGAAACGGCTCAGGCGCTGCGCCCACCCCGCCGCGAGCAATTGCTGGCTGACGAATGCCTGCAACGCCTGCACCGGGTTGAAGAGCCGCAGGCGGTTCGGCGGGAGGACGCCCATCGGCAGCGCCGCAGCTTCGGCATGCGGCAGCGGCACGACGAAGCTGCAGAGCACCGCGATGCGGCGCCACTCGACCGCACCGAGCCCGGCGAAGCCGGTCAGGTCGCCGGACTCGATGCGCGCCGCGATGTGCAGCGCGTCGGCGTAGCCGTTCGCGCCCTTGGCGTGGTTCGCACGGGCGCTCATCACCGCCAGGTTGCCCGCGGCGTAGCCGGCGTCGTGGCGAACCCGGTCGATCGAGCGGTCCGCCGCCGTGAAGGTCTCCTGCGACAACGCCTCGCGGGTGACCGGGCAGTGCGTCACCTCGATCTGCTGCAGGTAGTGGGGCGTGACCTGCACCAGCTCGAAGCTGCGGCCGCGCAACCAGGCATGCAGCCGCAGGTGCAGCCATCGGCGCACCGAGGGCGGCGCGGGCAGGGTGCGCGAGCCGAACAGCGTGCGGCCCGCCGCCAGACCCTCGCGCAGCACCGACGGCTCCTGGCCGTACGGGGCGGGCAACTCGAGCCCGTGGCGCGCGTGGTCCCGGCCCAGGTCGACGCCGACCTGCTCGTGCGCCGAGCGCGTCGCGAAGGCTGGGGAAAGGTCGAGATCGCTCAGGGTCGACATCGGAAGCTCCTGGAATTCGGACGAAACGTCGTCCCGATGAAGCCAGTGTTCCGCACGGGTAGCTCATGGCGTGAGCCAGCGAGGCGGGTGTCGGATAAAATTTTGCCGACCGGCTCACTCGGCGAGCCACCCTGCAAAGCGAGGCGATGGACCGCACCGAACGCTTCTACAAGATCGAGCTGCTGCTGCGCAGCCGCGGTTGCGTCAGCTTCGCGGCGCTGCAGGACGAGCTCGGCGTGTCGCCGGCGACGCTCAAGCGCGACCTGCAGTACCTGCGCGACCGGATGAGTGCGCCCATCGTCTACGACAGCCTCGACAACGGCTACCGGTTCGCGGCGGGCGCCGACACGCCGACGCCGGGGCAGCGCCACGAGTTGCCCGGCCTCTGGTTCAGCGAAAACGAGATCCACGCGCTGCTGACGATGCACCAGCTGCTCGCCGGCCTCGACGACGACGGCGTCCTCGCGCGCCATCTGCAGCCGCTGATGGAGCGTCTGCAGGGCATGCTGGGCACCGACGAGACGGCGGCACGCGAGCTGATGCGCCGCGTCAAGGTCATCGGCACGGCGCGGCGCCGGGTACCGAGCCGGCATTTCGAGCTGCTCGGCGGCGCGCTGCTGCAGCGGCGCCGCGTCTGGCTGCGCTACTTCAAGCGCAGCGACCGCAGCACCAGCGAGCGCGACGTCTCGCCGCAGCGCCTGGTGAATTACCGCAACACCTGGTACCTCGACGCCTGGTGCCACGCCAGCACCGGGCTGCGCCGGTTCGCGCTCGACGCCATCCAGGAGGCCCGGCTCGACGGCGCGAGGGCCCGGCGCGTTCCGCTGCGCGAACTCGAGGCGGCGCTCGACGCCGGCTACGGCATCTACGGCGGCGGCGACGCGAAGGTGCGCTGGGCGACGCTCGTGTTCCAGCCCGACGCCGCGCAGTGGGTCGCCAACGAAGAGTGGCACGCGGGGCAGAAATCGCGCTGGCTGGCCGACGGCCGGTTCGAACTGCAGGTGCCCTACAGCGAGCCGACCGAGCTCGCGATGGACATCCTGCGCCACGGCGACAGCGTGAGCGTGACGGGGGACAAGCCGCTCGTCGCGCTGATCGCCCAACGCCTGCGCAGCGCGGCGGCCCTGTATCCGGGATGAATTCGGGGGCGATTCAGGACGGCCACGCGCCCCACGCAAGAGAGGGCGGCGAGACGACTGTCGCGTGCAACGTGGCGTTGGGAGAACTTCATTGAACCACCGCCTGGCGAACCTGCTTCCCACGCGCCGCCGCACGGCGATGGTCTGGATCACGGTGCTCGCCTCGTTCTGCCCTATCCTGGCCCGGGCGGGCACGCCCACACCGTTCGCACCTCCGGGAAGTGACGATCTGGTGCTCTACCGTCATGCCACCCTCATCGATGGAGCGGTCGCGGGCGAGCAGTTTGATAGGGATGTGCTGGTCGCGGGCGAGCGAATTCGCAGTGTCTTCCCCGACTCGGTGCTGCCCGCCGACGTCCTCGCCAAGGCCAAGGTGGTCGATCTCCAGGGCCGGTACCTGATGCCGGGCTTGATCGATTCGCACGTTCATCTGGCAACGCCGCCGAACCGGCGCCAGGCGGAGGCGGTACTGCGCAGAGACCTCTACGGCGGCGTCACCGCGGTCAGGGACATGGCCGATGATCTGCGCGCCGTGAGCGACCTTTCGCGTGCAAGCCTCGTCGGCGAAATTCCCGGGCCGGACGTCTACTACGCCGCCCTGATGGCCGGTCCCGCCTTTTTCACCGACGCGCGGACGCTGCAGACCTCCGCCGGCACGGTTCCCGGGCAGGCGCCCTGGATGCAGGCAGTCAGCGAGGAGACCGATCTGCGGCTTGCCGTCGCCCGCGCGCGCGGGACCGACCCTACCGCGATCAAGCTCTATGCCGATCTGAACCCCGATCTCGCCGGCAGGATCACGGCGGAGGCGCATCGGCAACATCTTCTCGTCTGGGCCCATGCCACCCTCTACCCGGCCAAGCCCTCGGAGGTGGTGGCAGCCGGTGTGGACGCGATTTCCCACGCCTGTCTGTTGGTCCGCGAGACCGCGACAGACGATGCGCTCGGGTGGTCGAAACCCAGAAGCGCCGTCGATCTGGGCCCGTTCAGGAGCAGCCATCATCCCGGGCTGACGCGCCTTTTCACCATGATGGCGAATCGCGGCGTCATCCTCGATGCGACGCTATGGGCCTACGGCGCCGAGCCCGCGGGCCCGAGCAGCGCACCCCCGCTCACGCCGGGTTACTGCGACGACACCGTGGGTGGCGCGATCGCCGGCCAGGCGTACCGGGCGGGCGTCCCGATCTCGGCAGGCACCGACCGCGTCGCGCCGTGGACGGACACCTGGCCGGATTTGTTTCACGAACTGTCGGAAATGATCGATCTCGCGGGCATGCCACCGAGCGCCGTGATCCGGTCGGCGACGCTGATCGGCGCGCGGGCCGCGGGTCAGGAAAGGGACATGGGCAGCATCGAGCCGGGAAAGCTCGCCAACATGATCGTGCTCGCGAAGAATCCACTGGCCAAGATCGACAACCTGACGAGCACCGTGATGACCGTCAAGCGCGGCCGGGTGTTCCAGCGGAGCGATTTCATCCCGCTTCGAGAGGGGGACATCATCGATTTTTGACACGGGGTTCTCTCGCGTCCATACGAGGCTCATGAAGTCAATAAACTATTGTCGAAGGCGACCGACGCCGACGACCAGCCAGCGCGCGTTCGCGTTGATGGCGTTCAAACCCGATGGAGCAGCGAATCATGAAAGCCACCTGGAACGGCGTGACCCTCGCCGAGAGCGACGACACCGTCGTCGTCGAAGGCAACCACTACTTCCCGGCGTCCAGCCTGAAGCGCGAGTACGTCACCTTCAGCAACCACCGCAGCAGTTGCCCGTGGAAAGGCCAGGCCTACTACTACAGCCTGATGGTGGACGGCGCGATGAACGAGAACGCCGTCTGGTACTACCCCGAGCCGAGCGCGGCCGCAGCCAGCATCAAGGACCGAGTGGCGTTCTGGAAGGGCGTGAAGGTGGCGTGAGGGGCGGGTAGTCGCCGTCGTGCAGGCGGTTTGCAAAGCCACTGAATAGCCCCGCCGGAGAACCGATATCCCAGCCTGGAGCGCCCGATCGGGTGCCCGCAGTGAGGGACTCGACGATGGCGACGGTGGTGACCGGCTTCCTGGCCGGGGAAATGAACAGGGCAGGTCGAGGAGCGGCGCGATCGCCGGCTCGGCGGCTGCGGTGGTCGGCACGAACCACGGTCGCGGCGCTGCTGGCCGTGCTCGCGGCCTGCGGAGGCGGCGGCGGGGGCGGCGCGTCGGACGCGACAACGTCCGGCGCGGTGCCCGCGAGCACGGTGTCGGCGCAGCAGGCGGCAAGCGCGGGTGAGTCGACCTCGGTGCCGGCGGTCGACACGAGCGTGGCGACGCTTTCCGTCGCCGCTGTCACCACGGTCGCGATGGGCACGCCGTACACCCTGACGGCCTCCGCGCTGGATGCGAAGGGTGCGACGCTGCCCGGGGCGACGGTCGCCTGGACGCTCGGCGACCCGAGCATCGCGACGGTCGACGCCACCGGCCGGGTCACGCCGCTGCGCGCCGGTTTCACGACGCTCACCGCGACCGCCGGCCGCCAGACCGCGAGCGGCATCCTGAGCGTGCGCGGGCCGATCCCGGTTCCGGTGCGCTCGGAATACGTCGGCACGAACCTCGGCGGCATCTCCTACTACGGCAGCAATTTCCCGTTCGCCGATCTGGTGAAATCCGGAGGCGGCTGGGGGCCCAGCAACGCCGATGGGTCGGCGACGGCGTTTCCGGGCGTCACGGCCGACGGCTACCCGACGTCGTTGCTCGCCGGTCAACGCGCGAGGATCCCGGTCGCCTGGTCCGGCGTTCACTATCCCGCCGGCCGCTACACGCTGCTCTGGGACGGCAAGGGAACCTTGAGTTTTCCGCTCAGCCGGATCCGGATCGACGAGACCGGTGCGAACCGAATGGTCGTCGAGTCGACGGACGCGTCGGCCTCGATCTGGCTCAGCATCGACACGACCGATCCGACCGACCCGGTCCACAACGTCCGCTTCCTGATGCCCGGCACCGAGGCGACCTATCTCACCCAGCCCTTCAATCCGGCCTATCTCCAGCAGCTCGCGCCGTTCTCGCTCGTGCGCTTCATGGACTGGGGCAAGACCAACGGATCGCCGGTCGTCGAGTGGGCGGACCGCTCGCTTCCCGCCGATGCGTCCTATACCGGCGCTGCGGGCGTTCCGGTCGAAGTGATGATCGACCTCGCGAACACGCTGCACGTCGACCCCTGGTTCTGCATCCCGCACCAGGCGAGCGACGACTATGTGCGCCAGTTCGCGACGCTGCTGCACACCCGGCTCGACCCGACCCTGAGACCGCACATCGAATACTCCAACGAGATGTGGAACTGGGGCTTCTCGCAGACCGGCTGGGCGGTCACGCAGTCGGACGCGCAAGGCCTGGCGCGCCCGTGGGGCACGCCGTCGATCTTCTACGCCCGGCGCGCGGTCCAGATCTTCAAGCTCCTGCAGGCCACCTACGGCGCGGCCGATGCGCACCGTCTGGTTCGCGTCATTGCAGGGCAGGCCGCCTGGACCCAGTTCCTCGAAAATGCGCTCGGCGACGCGGACACCGCCACGAATGCCGACGTGATGGCGGTCGCCCCGTACTTCACCGCCGAGGCGGCCGACAACGCCGCCAACCTCGCGGCGACGCTGAGCGCCTCGCCCGACCAGATCGTCGACCAGTTCCTCGTCAGCATCCGCGGCAAGGTCCAGTCGTGGATGACCGCCAACGCGACCCTCGCCACGCGCTACCACCTGGCCCTGAAAGCCTACGAGAGCGGTCCGGGCGACACCACCGCCTTCTTTCCGGCGGCCAATCAGGATGCGCTGACGGCGCTCTTCTCGGCGGCGAACGCGAGCCCGCGGATGAAGGATGTCTACACCGAGTACTACGGCCAGTGGAAGGCCGCCGGCGGCAGCACGATGAACCAGTTCTCGGACGTGAGCGCCTGGTCGAAGTGGGGCTTCTGGGGCGCGCTCCAGTACGTGACCCAGGACCCGCTGACCTCGCCCAAGTACCAGGGGCTGATCTCGTTCATCGGCGCCAACCCGACCGCACCGGCCGAGACGCTGCTCGGCAGCCCGGCGTTCGGCATCCACTGACAAGCCGTCAACGGCGGGCCCGGCCTCAGCGCTGCATCTTCATCGCCCCGTCCATCGGCATCATGTTGTGGTTCAGGTTCGACATGATCCAGAGCGAGCCGAAGACCAGGAGCATCACGATCAGGATGCCGAAGGCGAGGGCCATCAGGTTGTTGACGTTGTCCGGGCCCGAGGTCATGTGCAGGAAGAAGACGAGGTGCACGCCCATCTGCGCGATCGCGAGCACCGAGAGGGCGATCGGGATGCTCGGTGTCCAGAAGAGCGTCGTGTGGGCGATGTAGAACGACAGCACGGTCAGGCCGCTCGCGAGGACGAGGCCGAGGGCGTAGGTGCCGATGCTCTTCCAGAGGCTGGCCTGGCCGTTCTCCGACTCGCCCGGCGCGCGGTGGCTGCGTTCGGCGTGGGGGCCGGGGACCCGGTTGCTCATAAGGCAACCTCACGGCTTTTGACAGCCTTGCGCACGCCCCGGTGCAGG